>JAOZUK010000355.1 GCA_029938715.1 Bacteroidales bacterium
CCTGGAGAGATCTTTAGTAAACCTGATACCCATTACCAGGATATCATCAATCTGTTCAATATTTTGTTTCCACTGTTCATATTCCGTTTCAAGTATTCCTTTCTGTTCTTGTAATGGTTTCTGGTGGATATCTATCAGTAGCTGTTTAAATTTTCTTGATTTAAAGGTTTTTCTGTCAGATCCGCCCAGCTGATCCACATATCCATCAGAAAACATGTAGATAATATCATTATCCATGAAATTCAACTCTTCATTGTTAAATGATAATTCTTCAGAGTGATATATTCCAATGGGCATGGAGTCCCCTTTAAACTCTAATAGTTCATTATCCCTTATCAGATACAATGGTCGGAAAGCTCCAGAATATTGTAATTTCTGTTTATTGAAATCAATCACACAGAGTGCAATCTCCATTCCGTCTCTTGCCTCATCAACTTTCCCGGTTTGATGGAGAGATTTTATTATCTGACCACGAAGTTGGTTTAGAATCTCATTTGCTCTTAAGGCTGCTGTCTGATTCAATATTTCGTTCAGATAAGCAAGTCCAAGAATACTCATAAAGGCACCTGGAATCCCATGCCCTGTACAATCAGCTACCGCTACAATTACTTTATCGTTTTTTTGAGCCAACCAGTAGTAATCACCACTGACAATATCCCGGGGTTTGTTTATAATGAAATATGAGGGTAACAATGTATCCAGTTCTTCTTTCGGAGGTAACAATGCTCTCTGAATGCGACTTGCATACTGAATGCTGTCTGTAATTTCTCTTCCCTGAGATTCAATCTTCTTGGTACGCTCAATTACCTTTTTTTCCAGGGTTACGTTGGCTTCCTCCAGGTCGGCGAATAATTTTCTGTTTTGCCGCTTAAGATTAAATGTCTCCAGTGCACGATCAATCGTTAATTTTAAATCATCCTTGTTCCAGGGTTTGGTAATATATCGATACACCCGTCCTTTATTAATGGCTTGAATAATAGCTTCCACATCGGTATAACCGGTCAAGACCATTCGGATACAATCAGGATATTCTATTTTGATCCTTTCAAGAAATTCAATCCCAGTCATTTCAGGCATTCGCTGATCGGCAATAACCAGGTGAATGGTATGCATTTTCATTATTTCGATGCCTTCCTGACCAGAATTTGCAAGATATACCTTGAAATTCCGCCTGAATGCGGAATAGAAGACAGTAAGGTTGTCCTGTTCGTCGTCGATATAGAGTATGGGCGGGAGAGATTTTTCTGTATTCATGCAGTTATTTATTTCTGTATAAGCGGCAGGTTAATAATAATTTCGCTACCCTTTCCTACCTCGCTATGCACCTTTATCATTCCATTGTGTTTTTCGATAATACCATGACTTATGGATAATCCCAATCCGGTTCCTTCACCGACCTCTTTGGTTGTATAGAAGGGATCAAAGATTTTTGCTTTGATATGCTCCGGCATTCCACTCCCTGTATCGGTGATATTGATCTGAATAAAACCATTAGATTTTGAAGTACTGATCGTAATTACTCCATTGCCTTTAATCGCATCAATGGCATTGGACAGGATATTCATAAACACCTGGTTCAGCTGTCCAGGGTAACACTCAATCAGAGGGATGACTCCATAATCTTTGCTAATTTCTATCCGGTTCTTGTATCTGTTGTGAAGCAAGATCAGGGTAGAATCCAGTCCTTCATGAATGTCTGCAATCTTGAGTACATCTTCATCCAACCGTGAGAATGTACGCAGCCCATTAACAATCTGGGTGGTTCGCTCTGTTCCGTTCTTAATACTTTCAATGAGTTTATTGATCTCCCTTATGGCTTGCTTATAGTCAATTTGTTCCTTAAGGTCCTCAATCTCTTTCAGCTTATTTTTGGTATTGCCCGGGGTAATCTTATGATAAATATCCAACACCTGCCTGACTTCTTCCAGATTGGCACCCAGTGAATCGACACCAGCACTGATAAAAGTAACCGGATTATTGATTTCATGGGCAATGCCAGCCACAAGCTGTCCAAGAGAAGCCATCTTTTCAGACTGGACCAACTGGGATTGAGTGAGCTTGAGACTCTCCAGCATGCTGTGAAGCTCTTCTTTCTGATCCTCAAGTACGACATTTTTCCCCTCGATCTCTTTCTTCTGTTTCACTACTTCTGCAGTTCGTCGTTGCACCTTTTCATTTAGATATCTTTTGGCATTAAAATTTTGCAGCAGGGAACTCATCTGCTGGGTAAATACCATAAAAGAAGGGATCAGTTCCTTACTGATCTTATCATAGTAATCTTTTTTACCTTCAGAAACTCCTCCCATCAGGATTCCATCCAGGTTATTGTTATCATCGTGATATGGAGAGATGATCACCTGGGAGAGCCCCATTGACCCCAAAGGATCCGAACCCGGAGAAATATTTTCAATAATGACATTTCCTTCCTGTGAAATACCCCTGGACGCAATCCATTTACCATCCAGTTGGCAATCCAAATAATTTGATTCAAATCCAAACATGCCCTTCATTTTCAGACAATTCTCAGTGTTATCATACGAGAAAAAAGCACTGCATTCAACCTCAAATGTTTCAATGACCGATTCTACGGTTATCTCAGCAAACTCATCCATGCTTTCTGCATGCATTATTTGCTGGCTATAGGATTGTATGGCTTTGAACCTGGCCAGATCCCGGTCAAGCTGATTCCTGGTATGGATCAAGTCCTGTTCGACTTTCAGAAAACGTATGACCTGTCCCTGAAGATCATCACACTTAGCAGCAAGTTCGTCGTTGTTGGGTGGACTTTTATTCATTTCGTATGCCGCATGTTATGGGCTGGGTTTACCTTTGCCCCTTTAAATGATCACTTCACTGATCAGGGTAATAGGCTCAATATTGGTATAATTGGGTAAATCTGACCCTAGTGCATCCATATGGGGACCGTAAGCAGTTTGAAATGCTTCAACTGAATCAAAATAAACGCTTGCCACAGCCATAAAAGGTACTGGTAAATCAGGGGCAGCACCTGAGAGTCCTTTCTCAACAGTTAGCCCCTTCACCACATCGCCTAGTAAACCTTTAGCCAGAGGTATGTGTTTGTTGATGTAATAATCCATGTCAAATGTTTTGCCATCTCCACTGGGATATAGCACAATTACTTTAATCATACCTTTTTTCATGATCTTTCATTATTAAGTATTCCTACTCATCTGGCTTTTCGGTTTCGCCCCTTTTTTAGTGGTCTCTGGTCACCATTTTATTCGTTTTTTCAAGCTATAAGCTTAATTGACAAATGCTTTCGAAACAAACTTGCCCATAATTGTTTTATCTGTAAACAACAGATAGTGAAGATGTAAAGGTGTGAACCCAGTTTTTTCCTCCAATCATACCAAACTCCCCACCTGAATAGAACCCAAGCCAGGGTACAGGCTCACCCTGACATATTGGGTATTGCATTCGATTGATGAATTCATCCTTGAGAATACGATTAAT
>JAOZUK010000356.1 GCA_029938715.1 Bacteroidales bacterium
TCAAACCGCTGATCGTCTGCCATAATAAAGATGACATTGGGACGCTTCACCGGATTGACTGGCGGAGTCTGACTGCAACCGGAAAAGAGCAACACTACAGCTGCCAGAATGAAAGTACTCAGGATGTTTTTAAGGATCCGGGTTGAAGTTTTCATTATAAAAAAGTTCTATGGTTCTATTTTAAAAGTTATCGGCTTTCCTGTATGCCTTAATCAACGCTTTCTCTCCTTCAATTCCCTGGATACTCTTCCCATGTTCCATGCATAGAACTCCATTGTATCCTCTCTTATGAATATGCTTAAAGATCACCTGGTAATTTATCTCTCCGGTTCCCGGTTCCTTTCGTCCCGGATTATCTCCCACATGAAAGGCCGCAATCTCACTCCAGGCCCTATCCATATTAGGGATCAGATTGCCTTCGGTGATTTGCTGATGATACATGTCATTTACAATCTTGCAGGAGGGACTGTTTACTGCGCGACAAATGGCATAGGTCTGAGGAATTCCGGTAAGAAAAAGATCCGGATGGTTCCAGCGGTTCAACGGTTCAAGCACAATAACCACACCCGCCTTCTCTGCAATTTCAGCTAATTCCCTCAGGTTATCAATTACATTGGCAGTCTGGTAATCCATCTCCATCTTATGATCAAGTGCCCCTGGAACGATCAGTGCATGCTTTGCGCCGGTTCGCTTAGAGGTCTTAATAGCTTCTTCCAAACCGCTCTTCCACTTCTCCAAACTTACGGAATCTTTGTATACCAGTGATCTGCCGCCCTCTTCTGGTCGCAAGACAAATGGGCCAATATCCATCTGAGAGCGACGTAATTCCCCTGCAATCTTCTGCTGCAACTCGGGCTCTTTCTTCATTAAATTGTTATCAAATATGGCCCTGAAGCCCTGGTCACTGCAGAATTTAATGACCTCAATGGGGTCTTTCCCTGCCATTTCGGGAAATGCCCCCAGACCAGGCGCATATTTCAGTTTGAATTTCTCCCCATTCGATTCCGATGTGGATATGGGATTTTGTGCTCCCATGGTCAAACTTCCCAAACCGGCAGTAACAGCTGTTGCAATCGAGCCCTGGATAAAATGTCTGCGTTTCATCTTAATGTGGTTTTTTTATTAATGGGTCCACCCTGTATAATGCTGTGGATCCTGGATTTAAATTCAATTCAATATGGTGGGTTGAATCTGAGATAATCTCTCCACTGAAAGGATCTGTAACCTCCGCAAGAAACGGGAACTTTACTACCTTCTCTCCTCCATCCAATGTGTGAACACAGAGCCATCCCCGCCCAATATACAACACATCATCCGAATCAAGATATAAATGTACTCCCGCTTCTTTCCATAACTCCCGCAACCGCGATGCCTGCCATTTGAGTTTTCCATCCAGGCGGGCTACAGCTTCACCCTTTTTAAATATGGCGGTTCCTTTGCCATCGGTCCATAAGATGGTGATTCCTTGGTTACGCCAAGCTTCCACCCTGCTTAGCTCCTCTTCTTTCAATTCAAGAATCCCCATGAGCCAGATCACCTGATACTTGCTGTTGCTCAGGGAATCAAAATCAGAACGAAGGTACAGATCATAAGGTGCTCCGGTTTTCCCAAGAGAATAGCGATTGCCCAGTATCTCATTGGTCAGACTTCCCACACTCCCATCCCAAAAAGAGAGCTCCTCATCCACCACCACACAAACCTGAGGCTCTGTAAAGGGCTCATCCCGTGAGGGATATCTCTGGTGGAACTGTTGAGTCTTTTCCAGCACTTCCAACAGCCTGGAATCGCTGAACCACCCTCCCCACATATCAAACCACCATCCTCCATACCCATGGGTCAGCATTCGCCCGCTGTTTTTCCAGAGCAATGCCACCGAGGTCTCCATATCCGGGGGACCAAGCCAAACGCCGCTCTCATATTGTCCCGGAGGACAAACCTCAGGTGCCTGATCCTTTAATAACGTGGTGATGGAGGTGCGCGTATCATTTTCTGCCAGCCACAGTTTCCCATGAAGTTTGATGGATTCCATAGCAGCCATGGGTGGCCAGTCCTCACCCACCACCCGGTTATAGTCATTGGGACTGGAGAGATAATCCAGGTCCGGGCAGGCTAGCAACTTCTCCAATGCACCATGACCCCTTCTGGGATCGGTCACAAAGTAGTGGTATCCATAGAAGGCTCCTGTTAGCAAACAGCCGTTGCTGGTCTCTTTTACAATGTTGCAGAAGTAGGCAATGTGATCAGCCATGGTTTCGGCATGGAAACGGTAGGTATCAATTACATTCTGCTCCTTATGGGGATCGCGCCACTCTTCCCTTCGCTCTTCACCGCTAATATCTGCCAGTTGTGCATTGGTAAAGTCAACCTGGTGGTTGTTCCATGCCGTTTGAAGAGCCTCAGCATTGTTTTGATAACGACCCTTCAACCAGGACTGGAAAGCCTGAAGACGGGCCGGATTCTGATCATAATAATACTCCTTAAAATGGTAAAACCACTCCTCTGTGGAGCCACCTGCCACATGGATTCCAATCAGGTGATTCGAGTAGGATGAACTTAAGAGCCATTGGATGCAGATTTTCAAAACCTCTCCGGCCGCTTCCTGCCATTTTTGCGAGGAGAATGAGGTGCGAAAGCTGCTTCCATCCGGCAGTTCACAAACCACATCCGGATTCAACTGCTCCCACCATACTGGAGGGTCCAGATGGAGTCTGATAATCACTTTTGCTTCCGGATCGGCATCCAGAATCTCCTCAAAATCCTTGATTAGCCCTGAAAAATCATAGTCATCTTCACCTATCCAGAGAGGTGATCTGAATGGTCCGATCCCCGAACCCGAATTAATGCCCCTGTCTCCCAGGTAGGCAGGAATGTTGTAAAGATGAATACCGGATAGAGCTGCCTCTTTGTAGTATTTCCCTGTTCCTAAATAGGACATATAGGCATAGGGAGGATAGGGTAAGCCATTCACAAACAGTGTTGGAACGCCGGCATGGATTTTTACTTCGGCACAACCATGTACTGGAGATTGGGCTACCATTCCCACCTGGACAAAAACCATAAAGCCCAGGAAACAAAGATGTTTCACACGCCTCATGGTTTGGAATGCGTGGATTTCAGGAAAATTAATTCTTCGTACTCCATACTTTAAATGTTTGCTTCCCCCGACCCGGATTCTCAAAGGGCCCGGCGGTTGGATTACGCCTGTTTCTTGTCTTTCCCAGATAGTCTATATCAATGGTGATGGGTGAATCATCGGGATTTACATATCCCTGACCTGGGATTAAAGCTTCTCCCAATAGTTCGGTTGTTACCATCTGGTTTTTCATTTTTATGAGCTTTTTATCTATGTTCATGGACAGAAAAATACCCTCCTCCGTCTCTTCTATTATTATTTCAGGATTGTAAGCCAGATCCAGTGGATTGGATTCATTTTCAAACCTGGTGGCGCCATTTAAGTAGACGTTTCCG
>JAOZUK010000357.1 GCA_029938715.1 Bacteroidales bacterium
TTCGTTTATTGCTGTTAACATAGTCGCGTATTTGTCTGTCAAATTCTTCTTTGTCGTCGTGAAGGAAATGCACATGGATACGAATGGCATAAAGCGCATCCTTCAGGGCCTTATCGGGGGTATGTTCGCCCAGTCGCATGGCATCCTTCTCAGTGGTCAGCACCAGCACCGGTGTGTTATTATTTCTCAGCTCATTAAAACGCTGGGAAATCCGGTTCAGATCTTTTCTGGTATAGTGATGGTGATCGGGAAAGGAGATCTCACTGATATTTGTGCAGATGCTTCGTGCATACTGTCGGAGATGCCGGGGATTAGCAATCCCTGAAATGATCAGAATTTCCTTGATATGCTCCTTCAACCAGGTAACATCTTTTACCGGGGTACCGGCATAAACCGGAAGCAGGTCGCCATATCTCATGGTTGTGAAATAGATATGCTGTCCGATGGAGGGTTCTAAGCGGTTTACATACTCTCTTAATTCAATGGGTTTAAACCTTTCGGGAGAACGGGTGACCAGGATGATATTTGCCCGGTTCCTGTTGACCGCTGGTTCCCGCAGCCGTCCAGCCGGCAGCAACTGGTCCTTGTTAATTGGACGGTTATAATCAATCAGCAATATGGAGAATCCGGGTTTGAGGGATCGATGCTGATAGGCATCATCAAGCAGAATGACCTCTACCTGAGGTGTTAACTTCATTAGATTCTGTATTCCGTTGACCCTCTTTCTGTCCACCGCTACGGTAATCCCGGGGAACCTTTTTTTGACTTGCATGGGTTCGTCCCCAATATCCCGAGCTGATGAATCGGAGGAGGCAATCCTGAAATCCCGGGTCTTTCGTTTGTATCCCCTGCTGAGGGTGGCTACATGCAAATCCTCCTCAAGCAGTAGCTGGGCCAGGTACTCCACATGAGGCGTTTTTCCGGTCCCCCCCACAGTAATATTTCCAACTGAAATTAAAGGCATATTGAATCCTGTGGAAATGAGGATGCCATTATCATACAATGCATTCCTGATCCAGATCACAACTCCGTAGAGCCAGGAAAGCGGACATAGCAGAATGCTCCAGTTATTGAATCCGGATCTGTTCATTGGCTAGTGAAGCTCAATGTGGTAAGGGATAATGGCCTGAAGCCCGTGCATCTCCCTGATGTTCTGAATGTTCTTATAATGAATAAACTCACTTCCCAGCTCCTTTTCTATGGCCTTCATGCGTGCGTCTCCGGTCAGTTCTTTTATCAGGGCAGTGAATGGATCATCCAGTTTGGGCAGAGATTGTACCCTGTAGCCATCCAGTCCGGCCATTTTGGCTGCCACCTCAATGGATTTATCCAGACCTCCAAACATGTCTATGAGTCCCAGGTCCAGGGCATCGGTGGCTGACCATACCCTGCCGCCGGCAATGGCATCAATCTCTTCATAGGATTTACCCCGGCCTTCGGCCACCAATGAAATGAAGTTTTCGTAGGTATCGTCCACAGTTTTCTGGATAAAATATCGTTCCTGGGGATCCAGCGGATCAAACACCGAATAGATATCGGCATACCGGTTGGTTTTAACCACGTCGGTGGTCACTCCCAGCTTGTCATTCATTAGCTCTTTCAAGTTGGGGATGGAAAAGATCACCCCGAGGGATCCTGTGATGGTGCTTGGACTGGCCAGGATGGTATCGGCCGGAGCGACTATATAGTACCCGCCTGAGGCAGCCACATCGCCCATGGAGGCAACAAAAGGTTTCTCTTTAGCAGCCAGGAGAACTTCCCTGTAGATCACATCGGAGGCAACTACACTTCCACCTCCCGAATTTACCCTGAATACGATGGCCTTTACTGTATTATCCCTGCGGGCTTTACGAATGGCTTTTGCGATTCGTTCCGATCCTATATAGCCTTCCCCGGCACTGCCGTCAACGACCATACCCATGGCGTAGATAACTGCAATCTTATCCCTGCTGTACTCCTTCTTCTCTTTGGTGGGTACATTCCCGTAATCGGACAGGCTAATGGACTCCAGGTCATTCTCCTCTTCCACTGCCATCTTCTTCTTCAGAAGAGTGAGCATCTCATCGTAATAGATAAGCCCGTCAATCATGCCCGTCTCCACAAGCTTATCGTTCTCTAATGAGACCAGTTCATCGGCATATTGATTCAGTTTCTCGGCAGGTATACCTCGGCTTTCGGAAATATCTGAAACCATTTTGTTCCAGATGGATCCCACATATCCCTCGATTTGCTCCCTGTTTTCGTCACTCAGATTTTCACGTGTAAAAGATTCTGCTGCACTTTTATAGGATCCGTGTTTGACCACCTGCATTTCTATTCCAAGCTTGTCAAGTGCGTTCTTATAAAAAGTGGCCTCAGCACTCAAGCCGGTAAACATAAACATCCCCTCGGGGGTCATAAAAATGCTATCGGCCACGGAGGCCAGGTAATAGGATTTCTGTGTGAAAATATCGGCATAGGCATAAATAAATTTTCCACTGGTTTTAAAGTCCAGCAGAGCATCTCTTACTTCACCAAGGGTGGCAGTTCCAGAAGAAACGTTGGATAATCTAAGAAAGATGCCGTTGATGTTATCGTCTGCTTTGGCTTTTTGAAGATCTTTTAAGATTTGATCGAGTCCCATCACATCGTTGTAAGCAAAACTACCGGTCATCAATTTTGAAAGGGGATTGTTATCCACACGGTCGATAATTTGCTTGTTGAATTTTGCAACCATGAGTGAGTTTTCCTTCACTTCGGGAGCCTCTTTAGAGGTGGAGGCTGCGATAATGCCCATAAATATGAGAAAGACCACAATGGTCATAATCAGTATGCCCACAAGGGTTGCCAGCAGGCTGCTCAGAAAATTTTTCATTATGCTGTTTTTTTTGAGGCGGCAATTTACTAAAAATGTGATTGATAATAAATATCTTAGACTCAAGAAAGCTCGATTTTGACAAACGTATTGAAAGGTAAAAGAATATACCTCTCGCTGGGGAGTAACCTGGGAGACCGGATGCAGAACCTGCTCCGGGCAAAGGAGCTTATAGGGAAGCAAGCAGGAGCTCTGCTCAAGGTTTCAAAAATCTATCAGTCAGAGGCATGGGGGTATTCCAGTACGAATGAATTCTATAATTGCTGCCTTTCTGCAATTACCCCCATGGAACCGGTTGCACTGCTCGATGTAATCATGGAAATAGAAATATCGCTGGGCAGGATCCGGAAAGGAGGTGGGTACTCCGATAGATTGATTGATATCGATCTCTTATTTTATGAGGATACCATCATGGAGCACCCCCGGCTCACCCTGCCACATCCGGCCATTGCCAAACGCAGGTTTGTGCTTGTACCTCTGACTGAAATTGCAGCAGAACTGGTTCACCCTATATCGGGACTTACCATTAAAGAGATGCTTCATAGTTGTACCGAGACAGATACGGTAACTCCCGTCACGCACTGGTGAAGA
>JAOZUK010000358.1 GCA_029938715.1 Bacteroidales bacterium
TCCCTGGTTCTTGGATTTTGGATCAGTGCCAGAACCCACCCCGCTTCCGAATCCGGTTCCCACCTTAATAACAGGCCGGCAGGTGAATTCACCAAGTTTGAACTCTTCACCCAGCACAGTTTCAGTGCTGGCCAATGATTTTACATGTTCCGAAACCTTGTCGAGTAATGCTTCAATTTTAATATCCATAACGCTAAATTTTAATAATTAATAATAGTTGTATTATCTGTTTTTGAGTATAATCCAAAGCAGTGATGCTATTCGGGTTCTAAGGTCCATATCCATAAACAGGGCTCCTTCAAAGTTCACCTGCATCCGGATGTTACTGTTGTTATTTAAGGTCGAAAAAACGGGTATAAGCCATGCATTCAACATAAAATCATCGGTGTCCAGATTCAGCAAAAGTCTTCTGACCCGAAAGGCACCTGGAGCACTTCTTATCTGCCTGATACTTACAATTTTTTTAATAGTTTTTTTTCTTTTTTTATCTTTTTCTCCTCTCTTTTCCCCCTTCCTCCGGTTTATTTTAGAGAGGTCCAACCGGAAAGGAATAAAAAAGATCCATCCCCTGATATAGGCCAGACCCCGGGAAGGAACCAAAATGGCTTTGATCACTCCTGGAAGCATAAAATGGTACAGGTTTCGGTCTGTATTCACTGTGAAGATAACCGGACCCAAAAGTATCCAGGTTAATAGTATGATAAAGAGAATAATAAGTATATACCAGATCATAATGTAAAACTACCCCGGGGAGAATTGATTTGCCATAAATAATCGGCTGACTAAATGATTTTATCGGTAAGTGGCAATTCACGGGATCTGAGTGGTAGGGGCACTCCTTTTAATTGTCTGTATTTGGCTTGATTGGGATATTTTTCAGGGGTGCTGACCCGGTATAAAAGGGAAATAAAGACCCTAAAATCTGTAAATATTCAGTATCGATAGAACTATTTGAGATATAAGTTGTTATGAACTATTGAATTTACCCTATATTAACTACGATGAATGTGCATTGGAAATTGAGAAGCTTAAGATCAGTTTTGATCTTAGTGGTTCTTTTCATTTCATTTCAGGCCTCTGCACAAAAGTCGCAGATCGATAGCTTGAAGACCATCTTCAAGGAGACCAGGGAGGATACTTCTAAAGTGAATATTCTCAACGAAATCGCTGCCCTGGCTTATAGTTCCGATCCAGATGAAGCCATAGCCTTTGGCACAGAGGCTAAAGATCTGGCAAAAAAAATCAATTATCAAAGAGGACTGGCTACTGCTTATAAGAACATAGGGCTGGGCCACTATTTTAAAGATGAGTATAAGGAAGCGCTTCAAAATTGGGTGCCAGCACTGAATATCTTTGAGGAGTTGGAAGATGAAAAGCTTATGGCTAATATTTTAAGTAATGTGGGAGTCACCTTCTTTAATAGCGGAGTTTATGACCAGGCCCTTGAAAATTATCTGCAGGCCCTTAAACTGGCTGAAAAAGTGGGAGACAGCCTGAGAATTGCCACCCTTGATCTGAATATCGGCCTGGTCTATGCTGAACAGTCCACCAAACTGGAATTCGCAAAAAACTACTATTTAAGAGCCATAGGCATGGCCACGATCATCGATTATGCCGACCTCGTGGGATTGGGCTCTCATAACCTTGGAGAGGTTTATTATAAACAGAACAATTATGATTCGGCGCTCTACTACTTTGAAAGATCCATTTTAATACTTACAGATGCAGTATATTTAGCCGGTTCGTTGAATAGCATGGGGCAAATCTATGCTGAAAAAGGGGATTATATTACCGCCCTTAAGTATCATCAGGACGCATTGGAGATGGCTGTAAAAGATGAGGGACGACTGGTCATCCCTGAAATATATATTGCCATGGCCTCCACCTATTCGAGACAGGGAAAATTCAGTCTGGCCATCGATTACTACATGAAAGCCAGATTACAGGCAGAAGAGCTTGATTTGAATAAACAGTTATCGGAGGCCTTTAAGGGACTGGCCGACACCTACGCAGAGATGGGTGATTATAACAATGCATATAGCTATATGCACCTTCAGGATACACTCGACAATGCCATCTACAGGCTGGAAACAGAGAGCAATACCGCTGAGCTGATGTTCTCTTACCAGATGGAGAAAAAGGAGGATGAAATAAATGTGCTTGAGCATGAGGCAGAGATTGAACAATTAAAGAGCCGGCGACAGCGGGCATTTATCATAGCTATTGGCCTGTTTGGACTACTTGTTCTCATGGCTGCTGTTGGTTTCTATAACAGGATGCAGTTTATAAGGGAGACCAATAGAAAGATTCAGGCTCAGAAAGATGAAATTGAATCCCAGCGGGATGAAATAGAAAGCCACCGTGATAAAATACAGCTCCAACATGACCTGGTGTTCTCCCAAAAAGAGATGATCACTGATAGCATTAGTTATGCCCAGCGTATCCAATCAGCTTTATTGCCTTCCGATGATCTGTTGAATGAATTGGTTCCAGAACATTTTATTGTTTTCAAACCCAAAGACATCGTCAGTGGAGATTACTATTGGGTGAAGGAGGTTCGGGACCATGTGGTAATTGTGGGAGCCGATTGTACCGGACATGGAGTCCCCGGGGCGTTTATGAGTATGCTGGGAATGACACTTTTGAATGATCTGATTAGCGACCGTTGCTTCAATGCACCCAGCGCGATCCTTGAGCAAATGAGGCTGAAAATTAAACAGTTACTGGTTCAGAAAGGAGATTCGGAGGAGGCAAAGGATGGGATGGATATGGCGCTGGCTATTCTTAATAAAAATAACAGGGAGCTGCATTTTGCCGGGGCCAACAATCCGCTCTACATCATAAGGGATAAGAAGGTCCCCGCTGGAAAAGAGCTCGAGCCATATGTATCCACCGAGGGTGAAGATTACCAGTTGTTTGAGATTAAAGGAGACAAGCAGCCCATAGGTGTTCATTGGGAGGAGACTCCTTTCAGAACCCATTCCATTATGCTCCGGGAGAACGATTCGATTTATCTTTTCTCAGATGGTATTGTGGATCAGTACGGAGGGGCGAATCGCAAAAAATTTAAATCCCTGAATTTTAAAAAATTGTTGCTTTCCATACAGATGGAGTCCATGGAGGCACAGGGAGAGATTGTTGAAAATACTTTTGAAACCTGGAGAGGGGATGTGGAGCAGATCGATGATGTAAGTGTTATTGGAGTGAAAATATAATATTAATGCCAATAGTGACACATTACCCGGTAAATGGCTGACTTCGACATCTTTTATTATATGGTTGGTCAATTTTATGATCTCATTAACAATTGCATATCCGAATTTTCGGGATCTTAGCTCGGCTATTCAAATTTCACCATAGACTTACTTGAAGTAGCGCATAACCTTGATACTATGAAAATTAAGCACACACTTAAAAAAGATATACGGATCTTTATATC
>JAOZUK010000121.1 GCA_029938715.1 Bacteroidales bacterium
GAAATCAGGGGAAGGGTTTTGTTTCCAATTCGGTAGCACTGTTTGGAAAGCTCCTGCAAGTTTACACCATGTTTCAGGAGATTGTAAAATATTGTTGAGGTGAAAGAACCGATATCACCGATCCCAATCAGAAATTCGATGATGGTATCTTTAATTCTACTTCTGCCCGCCATATGAACAAATATACCAATATTATTGTTTTTCTTTACCGTAGTTTCAGTATTTTGTGTAAATAATTCGATAGGCTTACTTAAGCTATTTAACTATGCAGGAGAATCTCTTAACCTATGCCTTAACTGTATTTACAGGTTTTTTTGCCATCATGAATCCCATTGCCAATACTCCGATATTTTTGGGGCTGGTGGGAGATATGAATAAATCAGAAAAGAGAAGGATTGCAAAGAGAGCTTCCATTACTGCATTTCTCATTGTAGTCGCTTTCGTGCTCCTTGGGAAGTTCATCTTTGAAATGTTTGGAATCACCATTCCAGCCTTTAAGATCACCGGAGGAATACTGATATTTTATGTGGGTTTTGAAATGCTGCAGTCAAAAAAATCCAAAGTGCATCAACAGGAAGACATTGAACCAGATGATGAAATTGCAATTTCTCCTTTAGCCATACCCATACTTGCAGGTCCGGGTACGATTGTAACAGCTATGAGTAATGTGACAGGTGGGAGCTTTATACATATCGGAATAGTAATTGGTATGTTTGCCCTCATGATCGGTTTGACCTATCTCGCATTTAGCATGAGTGACTTGATTGTTAAGAAGCTCGGAAATAATTTAATAACCGTTATTGGAAAAATAATGGGATTGATTCTGGCAATCATGGGAACCGGAATGGCCATAGATGGTATTAAATTAGCCTTCAACCTTTAAAAGTTCACAATGATGAGACAAGCATTACTACTAATTGTAATAACAGCCTCTTTCACAAGCTGTGCTCAAAAAGAGGATGTAAAGAAGAAATTTAATGAATATCAGTTATCAGCCGAATTACTCACAATAAATCTAAAAGATGCGGACGCCGAGCACTACTTTGATCTGAAAACCACAATTGTAAACGGAGCTGAGACAAAAATCATTGAATCGACATTTGATCCATCAAAAAATATTGGAGAACGGTGGAATCTTGTATCTGTGAATCAGGTCAGCCCCTTAATAAAGGAGATAAAAGAGTTTGATAAAACCCATAATACAACACAAGAGGGTGTAAACGGGCAGATAGATGCAAGCTCATGGAACATTGAAAAGGATGATGACGCTTATCTTGTCTTGAGTTTCAGGCATGATAAAAAGTCCCTGCCCAGGAAATTCTCTTTTCTGGGTGACTGTAAAGGATTGGCCTATTACAATAAGAAAACAGAAAGACTGGAGAAGACTGAGTTTGTGAATGAAAAACCCTTGAAAATTAAGGTGTTCAATGTAACCAGGCTGGATATGGTTGTTCACTACGAATTTAATCATGAAGATGCTGTTTACCTGATCCATACAGAAGAACTGGATATGGAAGTAAAGCTGCTTGGCCAGCTGGTTCCAATAAAGGAGATCAATGAATACAGAAATTACAACAAAGTGGAGTAATTAAAAACCATGAAGAGTCAATCTATTCATAGGATATCCATGTTATATACAATTTATAGGCAAGAGAGAGCAGGATAGCACCCAGAAATAATCCGATAAAACCAAAGGCTGAAAATCCTCCAATGGCACCCAGGAAAATGACCAGCATGGGTACATCGGAACCTTTGCCCATAATGATGGGTTTCAGAACATTATCAAGTGCTCCCATGGCCAGAAAATAGACTGTCCAGAGTACAGCCGGTAAGGGTTCCTTGAAAGCAAAGAGGTGAATAATCAGAAAAACATTGAACAGAATCACAGGGATCTGTGCTATGGACATAATAAGTATCACAATGATCCAGATAGCAGCCAGTGGTATATCGGCCAGGATCAACCCAACTCCCATGAGTGTGGACTGAATGACCGCTACACCAAGTACACCGGCTGCCACATTCCGGATGGTAACCAGGGTCACGTGCATGAACTCTTCCCCCCTCTCTCCGGCAATCTTTTTAAAGATCTTTCTTCCCGTAACTGATCCGTTTTCAAAGAACATCAAAAAAATACCGGCAATAATGATGGAAACGGCAAACTGAAGAACGCCCAACCCGGTATTTGCCAATGCCTCCAGGATGCGTTCACCCCAAACTGTAATATGTGGCATGAATCCTTTTAGCGATTCGCCCATATTCTCAGTCATACCAAGCCATTTCTCGTACAACCAGGGGCCTATTATCGGCCAGTCGGCCACAGATTCTGATGGAGGTGGTATTTTTGGTGCTGGTATGGCCAAATTCCCTATCATGAGGTCTCCCGAAAGAAATTTAACTCCTTCCACCAGCTGATTCACCAACCAGATGCTGGGAAATACAAGCAATGAAAGAGCAACAATCGTAATAACAATGGAGGCAAGCTTATTTCTCTTCCCAAGCCATCGATACAATTTATGAAAAACTGGAAACAGGATGATTGAAATGACCAGACCCCATAGCAGGATACTGAGAAAGGGCTTAAGGATCTTCAAACATAAAAATATGATGAGAAATAAAGTGCCTAACTTCAGGATCAAATCGATGGCAATGTTCAAATATTTCTTACTGTCATTTTCCGGTGATTTCAACTTGCTGACCATAATGATGATGTGTATATTTATGAATGTAAATTGAAGAATAAAATATGAATATATTAAGAAGTGTTTAATTCTCTATAGAAAATCGGAATCTATTTTATAATTTGCGATTCACTTTTTGCAAAAGAAGAGGAGCCCCTGTAACGGCCTCTGTATAAACTTTCTGTAATTATATAAAAGTTTACTTCAAATGAAGATTTATGGATGACAACGATAAAATAAAACTCATTGGAGCTGTTGCTGCAGGTGCCATTGGAGGTTTACTTCTGGGTAGCTATATCTGGGGAACAGAACACACGATACCACCCTTTCAAATCATGTATCCACGCTTAGCAACATCCTGAAAGAGATAGAAGAGATGAAAACCGGTGATGCGGAAGATCTGAAGGAAAGAATTAATGATATTTTGAGCGCCATAGAATCAGCTTATGACAAAGCTGAATTTGAAGATAACTCCGCAGATGTATCGGAACACAGCTGGGAGGCCCTGGGTGTACATTTGACTATGTATGATGCAATTTGTTCAATTTCGTATGTTATTTCGTCTGATGAGGTTTGGCATCTGTTTCACCCGACCGGATATGGAGGTCCGTTTGCGGGAATGGAATTTCTATTCCGGCCTTTTGAATCGACCTGTTGATCGCCCCGTACAGATCACTCTCCACGACAAAACGCTTATCAATATTGGTCCATGCCAGCAACTTAAAATTCAGAGCACTATCACCAAACCCGGTGAAAAGGGCTGAAGGCAGTGGTTTTTTATCTACCAACTCGTGGGCCATTGCCTCCTTCTTCAATATTTCAATCACCCGATCTGTATCGGTACCGTAAGCTACCCCCACAGTGATTGTTATCCTGCGGCTTGAATCGGAAAGGGTCCAGTTGATCATCTCATTGGAGATGAGATTGCCATTGGGCACAATCACCTCTGCACCCTCAAAACTCTTCACATTGCTTGACCTCAGGCCGATGGATTTGACCGTCCCTATTAATTCCCCAACCTGGACCACATCTCCCACCTTGATGGGTCTTTCCAATGCCAGAATTAATCCTGAAACCATGTTGTTGAAGATATTCTGAAGACCGAAACCAATACCCACCGAAAAGGCACCCAGAACGATTGACAAATTGGTGAGTTTGATACCAGCGGCAGCAGCGGCAAGTAAAAACCCACAGGAAATCAAGATAATTTGTATAAACATGATAATGGTGCTGGGAGCACCTTTAGCTGTTTTCATCCGTGGAAATACATCCTTCTCCAGGATATGCCGTACACCCCTGGTGATGACTATTGATAACCAGATTACAAAAATAAAAATCAGGATATTACCAAGAGTGATCTTCGCAGCTCCTATTGTGATCGCATCGGTGAATAATCCCTCTCCCCATTCAAAAACTTCATCTTTGATCCGGAATATATTAAGCATAATGATCAAGAAGAGACCCCAGAGCAATAGGTTTGCCAGAACCACCGTCTTCTTGTATATGTACTTAAAGTCACTCTTTATCACATTCACTCTTTGCATGCTCCTACTGGCCAGAAACAGATAGATCAGGGTGCCGGCTACTGTTGTGGCGACCTCAACTCCCACAGCCAGCAGAGCAATCTGGATGGGAACAATAGTGAAAAACTCAGCCAGACGGAATGCTCCCTTCAGGTTTGCAACTACTGAGACTATAAGAAGGATAGAAAATATCAGTAACATGGCCCTTAATATCCCGTATATTAATTTCTTATTGTACTCATCCTGAAGGGGTCGATTTATATACATCCAGAGAAACAGTGAGAGGCCCGAAAGGGAGAAAACCATCAAAATCATCCTCAGTAATCTATCAGGATCAAAGCTTAGCTCATAAAAGAAAGTTAAACCACACAGAAAAAAGAGCAACAGTATCCAGTTGCGAATCTGCCTACCAAAAATCCGAATGACTATGATAATCATAGGAATCATCATGATCACCAGGTTCAATGCCCTAAATGTATGAGGAAGATGAGGCAAAGTGAAACGGATCAGCAACCCGACAGTGAAAAATACTGTCACAACAGGCGAATGGATCAGGGTTTTCTGTATATCAGATAGTTTGAACTGTTTTTCTGAGATTAACCGGGAATAGTTTTTACTGAACCATATGGCAAAAACCAGAAAAACAACCAAGAAGAGCGCAACCAACTCCATCTGTCTCCTGTACTTCGAAATTAAAATCTCCTTGTCTGTTTTGAATGATTTTTGTATCTGCAGAATATGCTTTTGAACCAGTGCTGTATCACCGGGAGCGGACATACATTTAATCAAACCAGGTAATTCCCTGCTGAATAGCTGTTCACCGATAGAAGTTTTCCGGTTCTGGACAATGACCTGTAGTTGCTCCAGAGCATCCATTTTGTCGGATATTCTGTCCTCCTGCACCAGTATTCTTGAAAGATCCTCCTGAAGCAGCCCTTTGACAGAATCCAACCGGTGAGTGGTTCTGTTGATGCGAATCAATCTATCCTCAGGAATTTCCGCTTCATGGTCACTTCCCAGTGTTATCACCCATTTTTCTTTATTGGCATCCAACATCTTAGTTGTTGCACTTATCTCTCCGGTCTTATCTGATAAGCTGTTCAGTAATTGCTCCAGTTCTCCGTGATAGTAATCGGCCCGCTGAGCCATAAATTCAAGTTCCCTGATGCTCACACCCTTTACAGCTATTACATTGGTGTCGCCCATGAACTGATTTACGGTTGAAAAAAGTGTATCCACATCTCCCATAAAACCGCTTATGACTTCTTCACTGAAGTGTTTCATTCCTGACCCGGTGATCAGGCTGTTTGATTCATTAAAGGCTTTGGTAATCTCTATTGCCTCAAAAGATTGCTTCTGGAGGCTATCAGCTTGCTCCTGTAGAATCTCTTCCTGTTTTTCCTGAGGAGGGATGTCCTGACCTAAGAGGGTAAAAGAGTAGCTCATGAACAGAGCCATGAAAAGCAATAGTTGGAGTCTTCTTAGTTTCATGGTATTCTGGTTTGATATTCTAATTCAAAATAGATAACCAGAATTCATTGGAATGGTTCATAATGAATCAGTTCCTCTTCGACCAGTTGTCCCTTAGTGTGACGGTTCTGTTGAACACCAGTTTCTCCGGAGTGGTATCGGGATCCACATTGAAATAACCCAGCCTCTGGAACTGAAATTGATCTAAAGACTTTGCACTTTCCAGGGAGGGCTCCACATACCCGGTAATTACCTTCAATGAGTCGCGATTCAAAAAATCCACCGGACTTTTATCCTTATGGCCCGCCGGTTCGGGATCGCTGAAGAGCCTGTCGTAGAGCCTGATCTCAGCTTCAATAGCATGTGGGGCCGACACCCAGTGCAGTGTTCCCTTTACCTTTCGGTTGGCCTCGGGTCCGCCGCTCCGTGTTGCCTCATCGTAGGTACAGTAGACCTCCATGATCTCACCATCCTCACCCTTCTTATAGTCCTCGCATTTGATGATGTAGGCCGATTTAAGCCTTACCTCACGTCCTGGACCCAGGCGAAAAAACTTCCTGGGAGGATCTTCCATAAAATCCTCTTTCTCGATGTAGATCTCCCTGGAAAAAGGTACGGTGCGGCTGCCCATGGATTCGTCCTCCGGGTTGTTGATGGTCTCCATCTCCTCAGTACGATCCTCAGGGTAATTGGTGATGATCAGCTTCAGGGGATTGAGCACGGCCATCACCCGGGGTGCTTTTTTATTGAGGTCTTCTCTGACCGCAAACTCCAGCAAGCCCACATCGTTCTGAGCCATCACCTTGGTATAGCCGATACTGTCGTTGAAATTACGGATCGATTCGGGGGTATATCCCCTGCGGCGCAAGCCTGTAAGGGTAGGCATCCTGGGATCGTCCCAGCCTTTCACATGACCCTCCTTAACCAGGTCCAATAGCACCCTTTTACTCAATACGGTATAACTCAGATTCAGGCGGTTGAACTCAGTCTGACGGGGCCTGTAGTCATCGCTCATCAGATGCTCCACCAGCCAGTCATAAAGGGGACGATGCACTTCAAATTCGAGGGTACATAGTGAATGCGTAACTCCTTCGAAGAAGTCGGACTGTCCGTGGGCAAAATCATACATGGGGTATACCTTCCAGGTATCGCCGGTACGATGGTGGGGATGAAAAAGAATCCGGTAGATTACCGGATCACGCATATGCATGTTGGGCGAAGCCATATCAATTTTGGCCCGAAGTACCCTCGTGCCCTCGGGAAATTCACCCGTATTCATCCGCTGGAACAGATCCAGGTTCTCCTCTACAGTTCGATTCCTGAAAGGACTGTGTGTTCCCGCTTCGGTGGGGGTGCCTTTCTGGCTGGCAATCTCTTCGGAGGACTGATCGTCCACATAGGCCAGGTCCTTTTTAATGAGCTCTGTGGCAAAATCATAAAGCTTTCCAAAGTAGTCGGAGGCAAAGTATTCGCGATCTTCCCAGTCAAATCCCAACCAGTTAATATCTGCCTTGATGGAATCAACATACTCCACATCCTCCTTTGTTGGATTGGTATCATCGAAGCGAAGATTGCACTTTCCACCATACTTAGCAGCAACTCCAAAATCCAGACAGATGGCCTTGGCATGGCCTATATGGAGGTAGCCATTGGGCTCCGGTGGGAAACGTGTATGCACCCTGCCACTGTCCTTACCGGTCCGAAGGTCTTCCTCAACCATGGCCTCAATAAAATTAAGGCTCTTCTTTTCTCCGGTATCTTCTTTATGCTCTGTCATTTTTCCTCCTGTTAAAGCTCACAAAATTAGTAATTCTGACGGACTTACAGGAACATGACAGAGCGACATCCCATTTTACTCCTGATAAATGGAGTCGGCCGGATTTGCGGTGGCTGCTTTATAAGATTGATAGCTGACCGTAAGAGCTGTTGGAAGTAATATCAGCAAGATGGTCCAGAGGAAGATCAGCGGACCCATCTCATAGCGATAGACAAAGTCCTGCAGCCAGTCGTTCATCAGGAACCATACAGCAGGTATGGAGAGCGTAAAGGAAATCAGGATAAGCATCAGGAACTCCCAGGTGATCATCCTGAGTATCCTTTCAATACTGGCGCCGAATACCTTCCTGACCCCGATCTCACGTGTGCGGCGCTCGGTGGTATAGGAGGCCAACCCAAATAGTCCCAGGCAGGCGATGATGATGATCAAAACAGTAAAGCCGGTAAAAACGGTCCTGCGGTTCTTATCGTTGCTAAACTGTTCCTTAAAATCGTCTTCCAGGAAGGCATACTCAAAGGGCTTTCCAGGGAAGATTTCTTCCCATTTCTCTCTGATGAATCCAAGGGATGTTTCCTTATCCTCTCCTGCCATCTTCACATACAGGATGGGGCTGGCCAAACGGTAGAGCAGCATCAGTGACTCTACTTCATTGTACATGCCTGTTTGATGGTAGTCTTTCATGACCCCAATCACCTGGGCCATGATCTGTCCACCGTCACCCAGCTGAACCCGTTTTCCAATAGGCTCTTCCCAATTGAACCTTGCTGCCAGAGTTTCGTTGACCAGAACTCCCGTCAGGGTATCCCCGATAAAATCCCTGGAGAAGTCACGTCCTTCCACCATCTGGATTCCCATGGTCTCCACGAAATCGTGATCGATCACAGCGAAATTGATCCCACGTTCATCCATTCCGTTGGAGGTCTCTATCGAAAAAATCACCTTGCCGGAACCGTTCCCTATCCTGGTATTGGTCATTCCCGCATATTCAATTTGCGGATTTTCAAGCAGTTGCTCCTTCATTACCCGCATACTGTTCATGGGTTCATTATCGGGAAGCTGCAGGGAGATCACCCCCTCCATGTTCCAGCCCTGGTCCTTTTTCTGCAGGTAGTCGAGCTGGTTTATTACCACCAGCGTACTGGCAATCATCACCCCCGAAATAGTAAACTGAATAACTGTAAGCACCTTTCGGAAGATGCCACGGGAGGTGCCCGACTGGGTAATTCCCTTCATCACCATCACAGGTGAGAACCTTGAAAGGAAGATGGCCGGGTAAGCACCCCCCAGGATACCCACTAGCAGCATAATACCGAGGAGACTGAGAATTGCTACGGGTCTTCCCAGTACATCAAGGGAAAATTCCTTTCCTGAAAGCATATTGAGTTGTGGCAATAATATCATGAGGAGTCCAATACTCAGCACCAATGAAAAGAAGGTGAGCAGGGACGATTCTGCCAGGAACTGGGTAACTAACAGCCTCCTGCTCGATCCAATCACTTTGCGCAGACTGATCTCCTTGGCCCGTTTGGCCGACCGGGCTGTGGCCAGACTGATATAATTCAGAGTGGCAATCAGCAAGAGGAAGAAAGCAACAATGCTAAATATAATCACATACTGGATGCTTCCCGTGGGCTGGGGCTCTCCACTGTTATCGGAGCGCAGGTGAATATCCGTAATCTTCATTAACTCATACTCAACGGTGATCCCCATGCTTTCGAAGATGGTGGCCATATATCGGTCGTACATCTCCTTTATCTTCTCCTGAAAAACTGCCCCTTCTTCACCTTCCTGGAGCAGCAGGTAGGTATATACCCCGAAGTTCCCCCAGCTTCCCATCTGTTGTGGAAGTGAGTTCCGTGAGACGAGTCCGTCGAACAGGATATGGGAGTTCCTGGGAACATCCTCTATCACCGCTGTGATGGTGTAGATTTCTTCTCCCACCTTAAGCGTTTTTCCTACAGCCGGCTCCCCGCTGAAGTAGCGGTCCGCCATGGTTTCGGTCAATACAATGGAGTTGGGCTTGTCCAGTGCTCCCTCCGTGCTCCCTTCGATAGTTTTATAAGTGAAAATGTCAAAAAAGGTGGAGTCGGCATAGTTGACATCCTCTTCGGTGAACTCTATATCTCCGTTTTTAAAGAGCGCCCGTTGGAACTGAAAGACCCGGGTAAAACTCTCCACCTCCGGGTAGTCCTCCTTCACCTGTGGTGCAAAAGGGATCTGGGCCACAACCCAGGTAAACTCATCGTCCGTTTCAGTAATATGTGACTGTACCCGGTAGATCCGGTCCCCATTTTTATGGTACTGATCGAAACTCAGTTCATCGCTTACATAGAGAATCAGGAACAGGGCACTGGTAATACCCAGGGTCATCCCCAGGATATTCAGAAAACTATATCCAAATTTGTTGGTAATATTTCGAAAGGCACTTTTTACTAAATTCTTAAACATAACTTTGATCTTTACATACAGGATTTTCCAGAAGTTCCCAAAAGTATAGGAAGGTCCTGAAAATAAAAAGTTAATTATTGCTAAATTTGTTAATGCCGGGTTAATATGAAATGTACGCTTATGGGCAAGATTATTATTGAAGAAATGGAATTCTATGCCTTCCACGGTCACTACCAGGAAGAGCAGATAGTTGGCAACCGCTTTTTGGTGGATCTTGAGATGGAAGCGGATCTCGCAGAACCGGCCGATTCCGATAATCTCAACGATGCGGTTAACTACCAGCAAGCCTACCAGATCATTAAAAATGAAATGCGTCGGACCAAGTCCAATCTCCTGGAAAACATTGGGAAACGGATTCTGGATGCTCTCTATGAAGAGATGGAAGGCATTGAAATGGCCAGCATCAGGATCAGGAAACTAAATCCTCCAATGGGCGGACCTATTAAATCGGTGGGAATCAAGATGAGCCGGAAGCAAAAAAACCGCTAGGAGCTTAACTCCATATGAAGGGTATCGCTCCTTTACTTATACTGATAATCGTAAGAGATAAACCGTGTATATGCTGCACCCAGTTTCTCATATACGGTGTTCGGGTACTCATACTCGTTAAGCGATAACTCGTAGGTGTAATCAAAACCGCTCTCCTCATCCAATCTGGTGAGCATGTTGCTAACATAAGACTCCCCATTAAAGTAGTATTGTATGGCAGAGTAAGGATGTTTGCCCTGATCGTAGGTCATGGTACTGGAACTGGATTCACCACTCCTCGGATCCAGCTCGGTACTGGAAAGAAGGTTGTCCTGATTATCATAGGCATATGTAAGCTTCCTGACATACTCTTCTCTGTAACCACCATCGGAAATTTCATACTCCAACTCCTCGATAACATTCTCTCCCTCATATACATATTCCACATATCCCGTATAAATCGAATCAAGTGGCTCCAGGTAAGTGTAATCAAGATTTCGCTTTACCAGATCAATCCGTTCCACGAGAAATCCGTCATATACAAACCATCTTTCTTCCTGCACCTTGGCATCCACCTTGAAAACTCGTATCACCTTGATCCGGTCCGACTCATCATACTCAAAATAATGGGTCTGGTGATTGCTCCAGGTGATATGATCAAGCCTTTCCGTATCAGGGATATAATGAAAATCAGCAATGATCTTGTTCGTTTGAGAACCCTGTACCAGGGTCATGGACATGCTGACTGGAAAACAGATGGTCTCCTCCTCTTCCTCCTGGAATGATTCACAGGCTATTGTGGACAGGAAGAGTGCAAAAACGGGCAATAAAATGAAGTGTTTCATAGCGATCAGTTCAATCTTTAGAAGTTTACGGATTGAACCATCGGGAGTTCAGAATATTACACGGACGTACGCTATCTGTTGACCAACGAAAGAGTTACCAGCACCGGAAGGTGATCGGAAAAGAAGGACCGGTCCCTTGAATCGGTCAGTCCGCCATAACGCAGGACCTTTACATCATCTGAAACAAAAACATAATCGATCCGATCCCTTGGACTATCATCATAGGTAAAACCATGGTAGGTAGCCACCGAGCTGTAGGGAGGCTGTTCCGACACCTTGAAAGCATCATTGAGTTTGCTTTGTATCAGTGAAATGGGTTCCGAATCAGGCGCCAGGTTAAAATCGCCACACATCACCACGGCCCCTTTTCCCTTCGAAATCTCTTCAATTTTATCAAGGATCAGCTGTGCCGATTCCCTGCGGGCCTCCTCTCCCTTATGATCAAAATGAGTGTTAAAAACATGGAAGATCTCAGCTGTCTTCTGATCCTCCAGCTTTACCCAGCTACAAACCCTGCGGCAGGCCGCATCCCATCCAAAGCTACACTCCTCGGGGGTCTCTGAGAGCCAGAATGTACCCCCGTCGAGCTTTTTAAAACGCTTATGACTATAGAAAACGGCCGAAAACTCACCCAAACGCTTTCCATCATCCCTGCCAATGCCCTCATAAGTAAAATCGGGAAAGGCTGCCTGCAGGTCATCCATTTGTTCAGGCAAGGCTTCCTGCACACAGAATATATCGGCCCTGTGGAACCTGAATAGAGCTGCCACATCATCTTTCCGGTAGGGCCAGGCATGCTCTCCGTCGCCTGATGTATTCATCCGGATGTTATAGCTAATCAACTCAACCGGCTCCTGAGCTATCGCGCCCATTGCCCAGATCCAAACAAATAAGGTAATTGCTGTTCTCATCATATTTTCCATTAACTATTAACGTTGGCGCAGCCAACAAACTAACTTTCTAACTGCTTGCGAAGCAAGCTATAAAGGCATATCCAACCAAAAATA
>JAOZUK010000122.1 GCA_029938715.1 Bacteroidales bacterium
AGATTATTGAGATTGATTGTTTTTCCCCAGTTTATAGCCCATGGCAAGTTTTGCTCTTGCTGTGTTATACAGAATGCTGTTACCAAAATCAAGGCTGGTTTTATATAAAGAATAACCCACGGAAAAATTGATGTAATACCTATTGCCACTGTATCCAATTAAACCCGTCAGATCAAAGTGATACATTAAGGGATTTTTTGGGTGATAGGAAATCGATTCTGTTTCTACATACTTGTACAACAATCCAATGCTGGGCGTAATGGTTACAGATGCTAAGAAGTACTTCAAAAATGGAGTTGATGCACTAAAATTGGTGTGAACTCCTACTCCAGTAGCTGGAAGATTAACGATCCTGAGCTCATCATTGTATTCCGGAAATTCGTCCTGAGATAAGATGGAACTATCTGAAGATATTCGATTCATGAATAAGAAACCTCCCAGCCCATAATTAATTGCGGGTTTTTTTTGCCTGGCTAATCCAGACTTCATTGCTGCCATTGAGTACTTCCCCGTATTGAACGTATACAAGTAGCTAAGTGCAGATGAGAAGGATCGTATGTCGGGTCGAAAATCTGAAATATTTTCAGTAATCACATTATAACCCTGGTAGGTTTGAATGACAAAGTTTATATAGTGATTATTGTGCATTACAATTGCCTGGAAATCAAATCGTTTGGTGGGCTCTTTATCCTTTTGTTTTATATTAAATGCAAGATCAAATATGACTTTTCTTGTACCTAAACCAAAACCAAATCCGAAGGGATTATTAGGCTTATACAATATTTCATCTTCAGCAGTTATTATTCGAAATCTGTTGTCCTTGTAATTAGTAAATAGTCTAATGGACCAGTTGTTTCGGTCGCGGTCAATAAACATGGTATCAATGAACGTCGGTATTTTAATTTTTTCAATGAAACTCGTGTCCTGCGAAAACAACGGTTCTGATAGGAAAAACAATATGAATATCAACAAATGTTTAAACCTCATAACTTAAATCAGTGAAATCCACCTATTTCCTTTTATGGCGCTTCATGAAATTTTTGTCCCCTCTTGTCTGGGGTTTTTTGTATTTCTTCTTTTTCCTTAAATAGGAACCTCCCTGGTTGGTTTTCGTGTTTTTCTCTTTCTTTTCGTGAAAGGCACCTCCTCCGGTAATTCCCTTATCTGAGGCACGCTTCACCTCTACCTCGGCATGAACCGGTCTCTCTTCGGGGGTTAGTTCATGGGAGACTTTTACCGCTGCAGGGAAATCAACCCCGGGAATCTTATAATTCATTAGCGATTCGATGGCCTCTTTTGAAGCAGCTTCTTTTTCGGTAAAAAACAGGATCGTTTTACCCGGTTGTTCCGCCCTGCCTGTCCTTCCAATTCGGTGCATGTAGTTCTCAGGATAGCCGGGGGTATCAAAGTTGATAACATGAGAAATTTTATCAAGGTCCAGTCCCCGGGCCATCACATCGGTGGTGACCAGGATTCTGTTTTCTCCACTGTCGAACTGTTTGATGGAGCGGATCCTGTAGTTCTGTGATTTGTTAGAGTGGATCACGCATATTTCTGATCCATAGGATTCCTCAAGCGCCTCAAAAAGCCTGTCTGCATCCTTCTTGCTGGATACAAAAACCAATACTTTAGAATACTCGTTCCCATCCTTCAGGAGATGGGACAGGAGGTTTACCTTGGTGTAGAAATTGTGTACCTGGAAACATACCTGATCAATGTTGTGTAAAGGAGTCCCGCTGACTGCAATTGAAATTTTAGACGGAGCAATAAAAAAATCATCAATAAGCGCGTCCACCTCCTCGGTCATGGTGGCCGAAAACATAATGTTCTGTCTGCGCTCGGGCAGCAATTCCAGTATATTCTTCAATTGATAGCGAAATCCAAGATCGAGCATCACATCCACCTCATCAATCACCAGCTTTTTAATCTCTTTTAAGCGCAAGACACCCTTCATGACCAGGTCAAATAATCGCCCGGGTGTGGCAACCAGTATATCAGTGCCCTGGGCTACTGCCTGTATCTGTGTGTTGATATTGGTTCCGCCATAGACCCCCAGTGAACGCACATTCATATAGGTAGTGAGGCTCTCTGCCTGGGCCACGACCTGTAATACCAGTTCACGGGTGGGAACCAGTACCAGCACCTTTGGATGTATCTGCTTTGAGAACTTTAATTCTTTCAATATAGGGAGCAGGTAAGCAAATGATTTACCAGTACCCGTCTGTGAAATTCCCACCACATCTTTTCCTGAAAGAATAACCGGGCAGGCTGCCGTTTGTATAGGGGTTGGACTATCAAATCCCAGGTCGTCAATGGCCTGGTATAATTGTTTAGTAAGATTCAGATTTCCGAAAGAGTCCATAGAATAGAATTTTAACCCCCACGAAGGTACGCACTTAATTTAAGTCTTTTTAACAGTGCTATTAAGGTTTCTTAACGCAAATGATAAACTCTTTTGTTGCATTTGTTCGTCTATTTGAATGGACATTGTATAAAATGAAATCTGAACCATTCCATATTGCTCCCAATCCATTGTATATGGATCGACCTCCACCTCTGAAAAGAATATGCAGCTCCCCGATTTAGATAAGTCTATAGTAATGAATTTAAATTTAAACGTCATGAATAAACATCATCTGACATACAGGACATCCACAAAACCATTAAGTTACCGGATATCAAAATTCAGTAAACCATTAAGTATTGGTAAAACATATTTTATTTGGGACCAAACCAGGTGCCATCTGATTCTTATCATGGAAAGCGATCAAAAGTTCAATCAGGAGGTAAAAGTTTTCCTGAAAGAGAACAGATTGATCCTTGAGGCCCCTCTCGTTTCATCTTTTGAAAAACCCTGCAGGACTCACCTGATTGATCGGGAGACCATGGAGGAAATTGAGATGGGGATTGTTGATATAGATGTTGCAGAAATAAACCTTAATCCCGGGTATAAATACTCAATGATATCATTCCAGGTAATTGATTCGGGACTGCTCAAGGTGACCCTTGGATACCACTCCTCAAAGCGAAATAATATCAATTGAACAAATTATAGGAGAAAATTAGAAATGAAAAAGCTATTAAAAATGATGATCCCTTCCATATTGGGAAGCGGTCTGACCATTGCTGTCTTCTTATTGATGGGATACCATCAAAGGGAGGATTCAGCATATACCGAAAAAAAGGAGCAACCGCCTGTTCATCGTGTCCTATACACTGTAAAAGAGAATGGGGAATATGTACCGTTGGACTTCACAGGAATTTCAAAGGAGGTGATGAATTCTGTAGTTCACATTCGCTCCAGTCGAAAGGTTCAGCCTGCCTCAAACCAGTTTTATAATGACCAGGGCAATCCGTTCGGTGATTTATTTAAGTTTTTCCAGGACGCACCTAATCCGCGTGGAATGCAGCGGGGAAATTCTGAGCCTTTTGTGCAGATAGGTACAGGTTCCGGGGTAATTATCAGCAGCGACGGGTACATTGTTACCAACAACCATGTGATCGAACAGGCTGATGAGATTGAAGTTACTCTCCACAACAATGAAACCTACAAAGCAAAAGTTGTAGGGACCGACCCTTCAACCGATGTGGCCCTGTTGCAGATCAGTGAGGATGGATTGCAAAGCGTACCCATGGGTAATTCAGACCTGGTGGAAGTTGGAGAGTGGGTCATGGCCATCGGAAACCCCTTTAACCTGAAATCGACGGTCACTGCCGGGATAATCAGTGCCAAAGGAAGGAATATTAATATTATAGATGACAAATCGGCCATTGAAGCTTTCATTCAAACCGATGCAGCCATCAATCCTGGGAACAGTGGAGGGGCCCTTGTGGACCTGAATGGCGAACTTATCGGAATAAACACCGCCATTGCCAGTCCGACTGGCACCTATACCGGATATGGATTTGCCATTCCCGCAAACATCGTTCAAAAGGTAGTCGAGGATCTTATGAAGTACGGGATGGTCCAGCGAGCATACCTGGGAATTATGATCCGTGATATTGACAGCAGGCTGGTTAAAGATAAGAAATTGAAAACCAGTGAGGGATCCTATGTGGATAGCCTGATGAACAACAGTTCAGCCCTGGAAGCTGGCATCCAGGCTGGCGATGTGATCACCGGGGTGGATGCTATGCCCATAATAAAATCAGCAGATCTTATGGAACAGATCGGAAGACACCGGCCCGGAGATGAGGTCTCCATAACAGTGGACCGGCGTGGAAGAGAAATGACATACCAGGTAATGCTTGCTGATCAAAAGGGTGAAAGGAGTCTGGTGACCAAAGAAAAGGTGGATATCCTTGATGTGCTTGGAGCCACCTTGGAGAATCTTGATAAAGCTACTGCAGATAATCTAGGTATTGCTGGCGGAGTTAGGGTAAAAGAATTGAGCAACGGACTTTTGAAAAACCAGACCGGGATCTCTGAGGGATTTATTATTACCGGGATCAACAATGAAAGGGTTACTTCGGTTGATGATGTAAGGAAATCACTGAAACACCAGAAAGGGGGAGTGCTGATTCAGGGACTGTACGAAAATTATCCAGGTGAGCTCTTTTATGCATTTGGCATTCCGGATTAACAGACCTATCATTGGGTTTCTTTATGATTTTCATAATAGAGCGGATGATACTATGGTTAGAAAAATTCGTCGGGTTGACCAGTTGTTGCAAGGGCAGCATTCCAGCCAATTCCTTTCACATCCATGACTTTCGTCCTGCTTACGAGCAACTCTATAGGCACATGAATGAACTGGTTGTGCAGGTATCCGATTACCAGTCCGGTCTTCCCGGCCATAGCTGCGTGAACCGCATTACGTGCGAAGAGATCACATAGGACTGAGTCATTTGCATTGGCCGGACTGCTTCTTACCTGGTAACTCGGATCGAAATATCGCATAACTACAGGAATCCCTTCTGCCCGGAAATAGGTCTCGATGCGTTCACGGAGGAACAGCCCAATGTCCATTATTTTAGAGTTCCCTGAAGCATCGCTCTCGTTTCCAGCGGTTTTCAATAGATCTTGTCCGGCTCCTTCAGCCACAGCAATTACTGCATGTGCCCTGTCGAGCATACGCTCTTTCAGAACAGCTAGAAAGCCATGTGGCCCCTCGAGTTTAAATGGCACTTCAGGAACCAGGGTAAAATTTACGTCCTGGCTTGCGACTGTTGCTCCTACAGCGATAAATCCCGCATGCCGACCCATCAATTTTACCAATGAGATGCCGTTCTCCACGCTGCGCGCTTCTGTGTGAGCACGATCAAGGACTTTGGCTGCTTCCTCAACGGCTGTGCCATATCCAAAGGTTCGCGACACAAAAGCCACATCGTTGTCAATGGTTTTGGGGATGCCTACGACCGACAGGGGATAGCCCCGTTTTCTTGCTTCCTGGAACAGAGCATTTCCACCTCGCTGGGTGCCATCACCACCTACCGTAAAGAGGATATTGATCCCGCGTCTTACCAGATTGTCAACAGCCAGTCCGGTATCCACTGGCCCACGAGAGGTACCCAGTATTGTGCCTCCGTCCTTATGAATCCCATCCACCAGCTTCGAAGTCAGCAGGAGTGGTTCTTTTCCGCGTTCCGGATCCAGGCCCTGGTACCCTCCACGAAAACCAAACACTTCTTTGACTCCATAAGCATGATGCAGCTCAAGGAATAGTGAGCGTATCACATCGTTCAAACCGGGGCACAGGCCACCACATGTTACAATGCCTACCTTTGTAAACTCTGGATCGAAAAAGAGGTTTTCCCGTGGTCCTGCCAGCTCAAAAAACAGGTCATCCTCGGCAGGCGATTGTTGCCCCTTTATAATGAGGTTGGGTAACCGTTGTTTTTCATCTATATAATAACGTTTTGGGGATTTAATGGTGGGTACACCCAATACTGTAATATCCATATTTGACTACTTAATTAAATTCACGTTTACTTATGTGTATTTACAAATATAGTTAATAATCGCAATCTCATCCATTGAGAGCTCCAAAAGTTACATGATCTTTCAAGCTAGCCAATTACTTGTTAAATAAGGTGTTAATTGTCCTTTCCAGGAGCTTTATTCCCATAGATAGGCGTAGTTTAGATTGCTTTTCAGAAGGTTTTCACCCCTTTTCATTTATCACTCATACTTAAGTCATATGGAACATTTGAACACACTGGTCGAAAACCACTATCACACACCGGGACTATACGAAGATATTTTGAAACGATTGGGAGAACAGAGAGTTGATATAGATAATGTAAACAGGGAACATATTGCTGCTGTGGATGAATTTCACGTAAGAGGAGCTGAAGTTTCCCGGGAACTGGCAATAGAAATGGGACTTGATGATTTATTGGTTCTTGATGTAGGATGTGGTATTGGGGGACCATCCAGAATGCTTTCTGCTGACTACAACTGCCGGGTAACCGGGATTGACCTCAGTCATGAGTTTATCAGAACAGCAAGTGCCTTATCCGAATTGGTAGGGCTCCAGGACAAAACAGAATTTATTCAGGCGAGTGCGCTTGAATTACCCTTTGAAAATGGTTCTTTTGATGTGGTCTGGACGCAGCATGTTCAGATGAACATTAGTGATAAGGCTAAATTTTATTCAGAGATAAACAGGGTACTGACAGACAAAGGGAAATTAATCTATTATGACATATTCAGGAAAAATGGGGAAGATGTCAATTATCCGGTTCCATGGGCCAATGATGCGTCGGTGAGCTTTCTGGGAACCACCACTAACATGAATCAAATTCTTCAGGAATAGGTCTGTTCAGACATTTTCACCTTAAAAAGAGACACGATCATGCCCATTTACATGGATAGACACGATGTGCCAGGGGTGACTGCAGGTGCCGTGGCCGAGGCTTCAGCCAGAGATATTGAAATCCAGGGAGACTATGGTATTGAGGTTATGACCTACTGGGTAGATGAAGAGAGAGGAAATGCATTTTGCCTTATGAAAGCTCCTAATAGGAATTCTGTAAGGGATATGCACGGAAAGGCACATGGACTTGTACCCAATGAAATCATTGAGGTGAACAGCAGCATTGTCAATGCATTTTTAGGAAGAATCCATAATCCGGGTTCTGACAAACCAGGCCAATCAACAGAACATTCAATCTTCAATGATCCTGCGTTTCGATCCATAATGGTAGTTGACCTGAAGGATCGGGCCCTGGTTAATAGCAAATACGGGAAAGAGCTTGGCAACAAGCTGATAAAGAATTTTAATAATCTTGCTGGCCGGTCCATTCATGATTATGGTGGATTAAAGGTAGAAAACCATGATGTGGTTATGGCCTCATTTTCATCTGTAAGCAATGCAGTGGAATGTGCACTAAACATGTATGAATCTATCCAGATACAAAACAGATGTACTGATCTTCCTTATGTTGAATTAAAGATTGGGATAAGTGCTGGTGTGCCGGTGACAGAAAGCAGTAAGATATTTGGGGATGCAATAAGAATGGCAAAAAGATTATGTGCTATCTCTGAGTCAGGCAAGATTCAAACAGCGTCAATCATAAAGGAGTTGTATAAAGGAAATAGTGCAGCTGCGTTTAATGGTACTGGACAAATAAGGGCTTTAAATCCTGCAGACGAACAATTCCTGAACCGTTTAATGGATGCATTTTACAATTCAATATCCGACCGAGAAGTAAAGATGGGTGAATTCTCTAAAAGACTGGGTGTGTCCAGATCCCAGCTCTATAGAAAAACCATTCACATTACCGGGTTATCTCCCATCGATTTTTTAAAAGAGATGAGACTCAATAATGCAATCAAATTAATGCAAAAAGAGTATAAAAACATCTCAGAGACTACCTACGAATTGGGCTTTACCAATCCTTCCTATTTCACGAAATGCTTTAAGAGGAGATTCAGCGTTCCTCCGGCAGAATTCATAAAAAATCTCATGTAAGTAATTACTATATTCAAATGAAGATGGTCAAATAGTGCTTGTTATTGAATGATTTATATCTGTCGTACAGTATCCATTGGTCGACCTTTGTAAAGTATAAATTCACTAAAAACAAGTATTATGAAAACAATGAAAAAAATGAGTTCCATCATGGTTGGGCTCTTAATGGTTGCAGGTACTGTTGGGTTTTCGCAGAATACCAGGATTGCAGAGGCGAATGCCAAAGATTATTCAGTTGAAAAAACCAACATGAAAAAAGATGCCAAATTGAACACATATGTAATTGAGAGAGACATGCCGGGTGCGGGAGCGTTAACAGTGGAACAATTAAAAGAAGTTTCGCAAATATCCAATGCTGTAGTGAAAGAGCAGGGTCCGGAGATTAAGTGGCTGCATAGTTATGTAACCACAGATAAAATCTTTTGTGTTTACAAAGCGGTAGATAAAAAAATCCTTAATGAACATGCTGAGAAAGCAGGATTTCCGGTCACATCCATTAGCAAACTTGCTGTTGTAATTAGCCCTGAAACAGCAACCACATCGGTTCATTAATAGCCAGGTAAAGTACTTTTTGTTTGTTGATGCAAATCGGATTCAGGTGAACACATTCCAGAGTAACTGTGGCAGCCTGAATCCGATTTATCGTATTTGGAGAATATCAGGCAATATGGGCTACCGGTAGTGAGAAATTGAAGGTGGTTCCCTGGCCCACAATGCTCTTAACATTGATGGTAGATTGGTGCAGATCGATGATCCTTTTCACTATGGCCAGACCCAGTCCTGATGAACCTCCACGATCGTCCTTCTTAAAATAGCGCTCAAATATATGTGGAAGGTGATCCTGAGTAATACCGGCCCCCGTATCTGAAATGGTGACACTTACATTCGCAGGTTCACCAGAGGTGATTTCGATGTTGATGGTGTCTCCATCTTTGCAAAATCGGATGGCATTGTCAATCAGATTCTGTAATACCCGGTCGATTAGAAGTACATCGGCCTCCACTACGGGGGTGTCTTTGGATACAATGGTATTGATGCTGATCCCCTTTTTCTGGGAGAGAATCCTGTATTTATTGGCCACATCATGTACCAGTTCACCAATGGAGAAGGGTTCCCTGTTGAGAGTTACCTGGTTGGCCTGCAGTTTGGAAAGCTCGAACAGGTTGGTGACCAGTTCCTGAAGGTTGTCACAATTCTTATAGATAATCTCCAGGTACTTCTCACTCTCTTTTCCAGCGATGTTATCCTTCTTAAGAATGAGGGTTTCTGCATAACCCTGGATGGAGGCAATGGGAGTGCGCAGGTCGTGCGAAATATTGCTGATTAACTCCTTCCTGAGATTTTCCAGTCCCTTAAGGTCCTCAATGTTCTGTTCAATGGTATCGGCCATGGAGTTAAAAACAGTGCCGATCTGGTCCAGGTCATCATCGCTTTTCACCTCGATTCGTGTCTTCAGATTCCCATCGCTGAACTTTTGTATTCCTCTGACTATGCGGTTCAGTTTCTTCACAATGAACCAGAGGGCCAGCAGTCCTACAAGGGCCGATCCAATAAGGATGGTGATGATGGCACGGATGGAGAGTCCCAGCATATAACTGCCCCTGACCACACTGGCGGCCGAGGCATATTCCTGGCTGGCCAGCACAATATAAATATATCCGGTGAGCCGGTCCCCCTGGATTACTTCGGCTGCTGAGAAGATCTTCTTCTCACCGGGATTCCTCGGATCTTCACCATAGATGATTCTTCTGGGAGAGCCCTTCAGGAAAGAGGCTATTGGATCGAGCGCAACCCCTTCCAGTTTGACCACCTTTTCGGGAGCCACATAGCTTAGTATCTTTCCATCGATATCAAGCAGATAGACCTCGATACTCGGATTGATCACCATCAGGGAGTGCACCAGGTCTTCCAATCCGGCTTCATTAATTACTCCATCATTTAAAAAGGGCTGCATCATTACAGCCACATTGGCAGCCAGGTTGCGATTCAGCTTCTGGTTGACCTCCTGCGAATAGTTATTGGCAGCGTGTACAGATATATATAAAGTGATGGCAGCAAAGACGAACAGTACCACAATAAAGAGCGTGGATATTCTTCTGTATAGCCTGCTGATTGATTTTTGCCCCTGTTTGGTCATCATTATTCATCTTTAAATTTGTAACCCACGCCCCAGGTGGTGAGGATAAATTCGGGTTCATTCATGTTTTTTTCGATCTTGGACCGAAGGCGGTTAATGTGTGAGTTTACCGTGTGTTCAAAGCCCTCAAAATCCACACCCCAGACCTGGTTTAGTAAATTGAGCCGGGAGTATGTTTTTCCTGGATTGGATGCCAGTAAAACCAGCATATCAAATTCTTTGGGAGAGAGCTCCACCTGTTGATCGTATGACTTTACGATGCGCTTTGTAATGTGGAGGTAAAAATTGTCCTGTTGAAGGACCTTATCGGGACCGTGGTCCGAATCGTTCTCCCTTTTACCCCTGCGTAGCACAGTTTTCACTCTCGCCACCAGTTCCCTGATGCTAAAGGGTTTGGTCATGTAATCGTCGGCCCCGATTTCCAGTCCCAGCACCCTGTCGATCTCTTCCGACTTGGAGGTGAGCATGATGATGGGGGTATTGATCTTTTCCATCCGAAGCTTTTTGCAGATCTCCAGCCCATCCATTCCCGGAAGCTTCAGATCCAGTATGATCAGTTCATAAGTACCCTCCAGGGCCCTGATCAACCCCTCTTTTCCATCATGCACTTTTTCAGTCTCAAAACCGGTGTCGATCATGTGAATGGATACAAGTTCGGCAATGTCTATATCGTCTTCTATGATTAGTATCTTACTCATAATCAATAACGTTAGGTAAAGCTAGATAATAAGAATCACAGAATAATCACAAAACTGTACAATGCAGTGATCAATCCGTGATGTCCGATGTTTCATCGATTTTTGGTGGGTAAATATGTTTAGACGGGATATATTGGAATTCCTTACTGAACTATTACATATCAGACTTTGTGAACTTTAAAATCCAATCAGTTGTTCTATGTGGTACGAACCAAAATTGCAGAAGTGTGTTAATTCTTTATAATCAGAAGTGAGAGAAGCATGGCAGATCTACGGGAAACCCCAATTGAAATCAGTAAAGAGAAATTTCAGGAGATAGGTATTCAGCTAATGGAGTCGATTTCAAATTTCATAGATACCATTAAGGACAAGCCTGTTACCTATGGAGCCACATCTGATCAACTGAAGGATATTCTTGGTCATATATCCCTCCCGGAAAAAGGGACAAGTGCTTCGGAATTGCTTCCAAAGGCGGCCGACTTATTATTCAATCACTCCTTATTTAACGGTCATCCGAAATTTTTGGGTTACATCACCTCCTCTGCTGCTCCTATAGGTGCCCTGGCAGATTTACTGGCATCAGCTGTAAATCCAAATGTGGGTGCACAGGTTTTAAGTCCGGTTGCTACTGAGATTGAGAAACAAACAATTCAATGGCTGGCTGAATTTATTGGTGTCCCGGCTGGTTATGGAGGAATCCTGGTTAGCGGAGGGAATATGGCAAATTTCACTGCCTTCCTTGCGGCAAGAACAGCGAAAGCATCATCCAATATTAAAGAAGATGGTATTGGGGGTGCTACTGAAAAGTTGGTTGCCTATTGTTCTAAAACTACCCACACCTGGATCGAAAAAGCGGCCATCCTTTTTGGACATGGTTCAAAATCAATACGCTGGATTGAAACTGATTCAGATAACAAAATGGACAATGAGCAGCTGGAGCGCACCATCAAAAAGGATTTGAAAGAAGGTTATAAACCATTTATGATTGTGGGAACTGCAGGTGATGTGAGCACAGGAGTTGTCGATAACCTTCAAGCCATTGGCGCCATTTGCAAGACGTATGATCTTTGGTTTCATATCGATGGTGCCTATGGAATACCAGCAGCTGTACTCCCCGAACTTAAAATCCTCTTTCATGGCGTTGAAGAGGCGGATTCAATTGCACTTGACCCGCATAAATGGCTATATAGTCCACTTGAAGTAGGTTGCATACTGGTGAAAAACCCCAGGCATTTAACCGACACTTATAGCTCCCATCCTGAGTATTACAACTTTGGTAACAGTGGAGAGGAGCAGGCTCAGAACTATTACGAGTACGGACTTCAGAATTCAAGGGGTTTCAGGGCCCTGAAAGTGTGGCTTGCGCTGCAGCAAGTGGGAAGAAGTGGTTATGTTCAGTTGATTGGTGAAGATATTCGGC
>JAOZUK010000359.1 GCA_029938715.1 Bacteroidales bacterium
ACCCATTCACTTTATCAAGTACCCCCTGCAGGGCATACATCTCATCCCTGAAACGAGCCGCCTCGATGAAATCCAGTTCCTTGGCGGCCTTCTCCATCTGCTTCTTTGATCTATCAATGGCTTTCTCCAGTTCAGGCTTACCCATGTATTTCACCACCGGATCCGCAGCAATATCACTCTTGGCCTGGCCCGCGTAGAAACCTCTCTGATTTAGCTCACTTTGGTTCTTGTCGAAAAGAGAGAATGTGGATTTGACTATTTGTGTGGGTGTGATCTGGTGCTCCTGGTTATAGGCCATCTGTTTCTTTCGTCTGCGATTGGTTTCATCTATGGTCCTTTGCATGGAACCTGTAGTCTTATCGGCATACATAATCACCTTCCCGTTCAGGTTACGTGCAGCCCGGCCTGCCGTCTGGGTCAGTGACCTTTCCGATCTGAGAAAACCCTCCTTATCAGCGTCCAGGATGGCCACCAGTGAAACCTCGGGCAGATCCAGCCCTTCCCTTAACAGGTTTATTCCCACCAGCACATCGAAGGTTCCTTTTCTAAGGTTATCCAGGATCTCCACACGCTCCAGGGTATCTACATCCGAATGGATATAGCGTGTTCGAATATTCAGTTTAGTAAGGTAGTTGGATAACTCCTCTGCCATTCTTTTGGTCAGCGTAGTCACAAGGATGCGCTCTCTCTTCTCCACCCGCTTGTTGATTTCTCCAATCAGGCTGTCAATCTGATTGAGGCTTGGCTTGATCTCAATCTCAGGATCAATCAAACCGGTGGGCCGAATCACCTGCTCTACAATTACACCACCACATTTTCCGAGTTCATAATCGGCCGGTGTGGCACTCACAAAGACTGTTTGCCCGATCAGGTTCTCAAATTCATCGAATTTGAGAGGTCTGTTGTCCATAGCAGCAGGCAACCTGAACCCATATTCCACCAGGTTCTTTTTCCTGGAGTAGTCCCCACCATACATGGCGTGAACCTGGGAAATGGTTACGTGGCTTTCATCAATTACGGTGATAAAATCATCGGGGAAATAGTCAAGTAGGCAGAAAGGCCTGGTACCTGGAGGACGACCATCAAAATACCTGGAGTAATTCTCTATTCCGGGACAGTATCCCAGTTCACGAATCATTTCCAGATCATAGGTCACCCGCTCTTCAATTCTTTGAGCTTCAATTAAATTCATCTCACCTTTAAAGAAATCGGCCTGTTTGACCATGTCATCCTGTATCTCTTCAATGGCTGCTTTGGTCCTCTCCTTGGATGTGATGAAGATAGTGGCAGGGAAGATCACCACTTCCTCATGGGATTCGATGGTGTGGCCGGAAATGGGGTGAATGGATTTGATCGACTCAATTTCATCTCCCCAGAACTCCACCCTGTATGCCAGATCTGTATAGGCCAGGTGGATGTCCACAGTATCACCCCTTACGCGGAAGGTGCCAGGCTTGAAATCCACTTCATTTCTGGAGTAGAGCGAATCTACCAGTCTTCTCAAAAACACATTTCTGCTGATGGTCTCTTCTCTCCTGATCCTGATGGTTGAGCTGTGAAAATCATCAGGATTTCCAATTCCATACAGGCACGATACCGAGGAGACAACGATTACATCTCTTCTTCCCGACAGCAAGGAGGAGGTGGTACTTAACCTGAGTTTCTCTATTTCGTTGTTGATGGAGAGATCCTTCTCAATGTAAGTGTCGGTAACCGGAAGATAGGCCTCTGGCTGGTAGTAGTCGTAATAACTCACAAAATACTCCACCGCATTCTCAGGAAAGAATTGCTTAAACTCACTGTAAAGCTGTGCAGCCAGGGTTTTATTGTGACTAAGGACCAGTACGGGCCTTCCAAGCTCCCGGATCACATTGGCCACGGTAAATGTCTTTCCTGAACCGGTAACACCCAGTAGCGTCTGGTATTGATCTCCTGCATTAAATCCCTCCACCAGTTGGCGGATAGCTTCAGGTTGGTCCCCTGTAGGCTGAAAGTCCGATGAAAGTTTAAAATCCATTCTACCAGGTAAAGGTTACATATATAGGAAGATGATCACTGGGACCTCCATAATATTCGGGACCTCCATAGGTGGCAGAGGGCAGTTTGGTCTCATATTTCTCACTGTCATACATCATCCACTCCTCACTGAAAATCTTGCCCTGATCAAACCCTGTGGTCACTCCCCGTTCCTGGTTCAGCAGGTTATAAGACACAATGATCTGGTCCAGCATGTTCCATGTTCCTCTATAGCTATAGGTGCCTTCTCTTTGCATGTTGTGTGGATCGTAGAACAGGTTATAATATTCTCCAGGCTGAATGTTGAGGCGTTTGTTAAGTGCTGAAAGGCCATGGATGATGCTCCGGTTGGTGGGCTCATCGTTAAAATCACCCATAACAATCACCTTAAATTCTGATTCCACGGCAAGGAGCAAATCCAGGTGCTTTCGTAGTGTAAGTGCGAATATCATCCGTTGTCTTTCTGTTTCAGCCACACCTCCGCTTCTGGACTTCCAGTGGTTCATAAAGAGATGCAGCGTGGATCCGTCAGGTCCCGTCCCCTTAACATGTAAAATGGCCCTGTAAAGGTATTCGGGATTAACCGGATCCTCGATGGGGATATAGTTGTGTGAAATGTATTTAAAAAACCGGGGACTGTAGAGCAGGGCACACTCAATTCCCCTTGGATCAACTCCATCTTCATGAACGATCTCAAATTCTCCCTTTAGCAATCTACTGTTATTAATAAGATCTTCCAGCACTTTTCTGTTCTCAATTTCTGCCAGTCCGATCACTGCAGGGAGCTGCTCACCCGGAATGGAACCGATCACCTTTGCAAGGTCATCCAGCTTTTTTTTGTAGCGGTCATAGGTCCAGTTTTTACTTCCTGCAGGTGTAAAAGCATCGTCATCGAAGAGGGGGGAATTAACCGTATCGAACAGATTTTCCACGTTATATGAAACCACCACCAGCGATTTTACGTTCTTCTGGGAGAGGACAGTCAGGGAGACCAGTGAAAGGAGGGAGATAAGAATGGTTGTTATTTTCATGGATGTTTTCAATGAGTTCCGACAAATATACCAAAACAAAAAAATTGATATCCTGCTAAAAAGGATATATTTTTAATGAATATGGGATACAAACAGAAAGAGCTGCTTAAAAGAATTCAAAAACTGGTCAGGCAAAATAAGGACCTGTTTAACACCAATGAGAGACTTCAGAAGGCAGTTACCGAATTGTCGGAACAGAATGAAATGATGAAGCTACGATTGAAGGAGGCAAAAGTAGCTCCAATAGAGGGTCTTCCCAATATTGCGGAAGTGCGGGTGAAGAAGTATGAGATGGCCACTGTGCTGTTTGCCTATATCGGTGGATTTAAGCACCTGACCGATGCCCTCGATTCCGAGGTGA
>JAOZUK010000360.1 GCA_029938715.1 Bacteroidales bacterium
TGGTGATGATGGCTTTTGGCTGGATGAATATCTATTCTGCCAATATCATGGAAGCCGATGGAGGCGTATTTGATTTTTCACAACGTTTTGGAAAACAGCTGATCTGGATTGGTGCATCTCTTTTGCTGGCCATTCTGTTGCTGATTCTTGATGCAAAATTCTATATCTATTTCTCCTATTTCCTCTATCTACTACTCATTGGAGTTTTGCTTGGTGTACTTGTGTTTGGGAAAGAGATCAATGGAGCAAAGAGCTGGTTTGTTATTGGAGGATTTCAGCTTCAACCCTCCGAGTTTGCCAAACCGATCACTGCACTGGCACTGGCCAATCTGCTTACCTCACACAATTACAGTTTAACAAAGTTCTGGAACCTGGTAAAAGCTGCAGCCATTATCATGGCCCCTCCCATGCTAATTCTTCTCCAGCCTGATTTGGGATCTGTTCTGGTCTATTCCGCTTTCCTTTTTGTTCTGTTCAGAGAGGGATTTTCGGCCAATATAATGTTGATGCTGTTGGCTCTGGCATTACTTTTCTTCGCTACCCTTATTATGGACAAAGCATTGCTCCTTCTCATCCTGGTTCTGTTCTTACTTATCATCTATATGTTTGTGGCCCGATCCTTCAAAAAGGGAGCTGTGAATGCCCTTTGGATGTCCGGGATATTTGGATTGATCTATGTAATCAACCTGGTTCTCAAAACAGAATTCTCTCTCTTTATAACAGGACTCCTTACACTGATTCCTATTACCCTGGTGATGGCCGTGAAAGGATTTCGATTAAGAGAGTATACGCAGATGAAGATCCTGCTGGGCCTGATCATCTCAGTGGGTTTTATCATCTCCGTGGATTATTCAATGAATAACATCCTGAAACCACACCAGCAGCACAGAATTTATGTAACCCTGGGATTGGAAGATGATCCACAGGGAGTTGGTTATAACGTCAACCAATCAAAAATAGCCATAGGGTCAGGCGGGTTCTCCGGAAAAGGATATCTCAATGGCACCCAGACTAAACTTCATTTTGTTCCAGAGCAGAGTACCGACTTCATATTCTGTACGGTGGGTGAAGAGTGGGGCTTTCTGGGTACAACTTTTGTGATACTCCTCTATATGGGTTTCCTATTGCGGATGATTATGCTGGCTGAACGGCAACGCACCTCTTTTAGCCGGATCTTTGGATATGGCTTTGTTTCGATCATGCTTCTGCACATCATGATCAATATTGGGATGACCATCGGGCTTCTGCCGGTGATTGGAATTCCATTGCCCTTTTTCAGTTATGGGGGATCTTCGCTCTGGGCTTTTACCATGTTCCTCTTTATTTTCCTTAGGTTAGATGTGAACCGCCTGGAATTACTCAGATAGTCATCCGTCTGATTATCTGTTATTTACAACCGATAATATGTTATGCGGCGGCTCCATTCTTTTTAATCCTTGCTGAATTTTCGTATCTTTGCAATCCGCCGATAAAAAGCTCACGGCTAAACCCAGAAAGGAGTTCAATGAAGTATCAGGTATATGCGAGGCACAATTTTAATAAAATCCCCTCCTATGGAAGATTAAGCCAGGACCAGATCCAGAATATTAATGTAGTTTCTGAAGTACTTCCGTTTAAAACCAATAACTATGTAGTGAATGAATTGATTGATTGGGATAATTACCTGGATGATCCTATGTATATCCTCAATTTCCCACAAAAATCAATGTTGAAACTTTCCCAGTTTCAGACACTTTCACAGATGTTAAGAAACAACACCCCTAAAACTGAGCTAGCAAAATATGTTCATGAGATAAGGCTTAACCTGAATCCCCATCCGGCCGGACAACTGGAACACAATGTTCCCACCTTGAATAATGGTGATCAGCTTACGGGAATCCAGCATAAGTACCGCGAAACCATGTTGTTCTTTCCCACCCAGGGGCAGACCTGTCACGCTTATTGTACTTTCTGCTTCAGGTGGCCACAGTTTACCGGGCTGAATGAAATGAAGTTTGCCATGAAGCAGCCCAACCTGATGGTCGCATACCTGAAAGAAAACCCCTTCATTACCGATATTCTCTTTACAGGCGGTGACCCCATGGTTATGAAGACCTCCATATTTGAGAAATATATCAATGCCATTCTGGAAGCTGATCTTCCTCAGCTTAAAACCATAAGAATTGGCACCAAATCCCTCTCATTCTGGCCCTACAGATTTACTACAGATCCGGATGCTCAGGATATGCTGGATCTGTTTGAGAGGGTAACCGACCAGGGGATCCACCTGGCATTTATGTCGCATTTCAATCACCACAGGGAGCTGGAAACCGATGCCCTTAAAGAAGCTGTAGCACGTATCCAAAAAACCGGAGCTCAGATAAGAACGCAGTCTCCGCTACTGAGGAACATCAATGACGATCCCAATGTCTGGGCCACCATGTGGCGCAAGCAGGTGGACCTGGGAATGATTCCTTATTATATGTTTGTGGCTCGTGACACAGGTGCTCAATCCTACTTTGGAGTAACCCTCGAAAAGGCGCATCATATTTTCAACGAGGCATACCAGAGGGTAAGTGGAATTTGCCGCACGGTCAGAGGGCCCAGCATGTCAGCCGGTCCTGGTAAGGTTCGGATTGTGGGAATCACAGAATTGCAAGGTGAAAAGGTATTTGTACTTGAGTTTTTGCAAGGTAGAGACCCGGGATGGGTTGGAAAACCATTTTTTGCAGCTTTTAACCAGGAGGCTTACTGGCTGGACGACCTTGTACCTGCATTTGGAGAATCAGAATTCTTCTTTGAAAAGGAGTACAAAAAACTGCTCAAAGTAGATAAGCTTCCAGCGGGACATATGCTGAAAACTGTCAATCAGCAATATGCTTAACAAGCGGGGTACCCAATTCTCTGGGTCGAGATCTCTATCTCATACTTCTCCTCAATAAATTCTATGATCTGTGGGAAAAATTGCAGGAAATCATTCCTGAAAACCGCATATTGATCACTTAAAACCTCCACGGCAAAAGCCGCATGATTTGGAAGAGAGGTATTTGCCGACATGCGCTCCAGCACAAGTTCAATCCCTTCAACAGTAGTGTAGGCCATCATCCAGTTATTCTCAAGAAAAGTAGGGAACCAATTCTTTATGGCATCGGGCAATACCTGGTAGTTCCTTTTTAACAAATCATAAGTCCTGTTAACAAATTCACTCAGGGGTAAAGTGGAGTAATCATCCCAGAGGGAAGCGAGAAAATGATCATAGAAGATATCTATAATGATACCAGCATATTTGCTATACCTGGTAGCAACCATCTGCTTACTTCTCCGGGTAATCAGATGCATATCGGTAAAGGTATCGATATCTCTGTGGATAAGGATTCCCTTTTTCACCTGCTCGGGGAAGAGTAAATAATTTCTGCCTTTCACGT
>JAOZUK010000027.1 GCA_029938715.1 Bacteroidales bacterium
GATAGGTCGATAGCTCAGAGAAAGCATTGTATAAAATGGTATAATCGGCTTTACCCGAGATCACATCGGGGATGAAGTTGTTTACTTTTTCGTAGTAGTAATTAGTAATGCCGTGTTCTTTCAATTTGTCCTCATAAACGGTTTCGACTCCGGTAACACCTTTGAATTTCTGAAGGTCCTCTACTGTTTTAATCTGGACCTCCTTCTTCGCTATAACTGTATAGGCCGAAGGGTAGACGGAGATCATATTTACCTTGTTGGATCGCCAGTCAAGGGGTGCAATGGTCTCGCAGGCCAGGTCAAAATAGTTGAACCATTCAGGCGTATAAGCCGAATCCCTGTGAACAAGTCCATCTTTGGATTCCCAGTATTTGGCAAAATAGGGTGTGACCACAAATTCAAGGGAGACTCCCAGGTAATCTGCGAATTCCTCTGCCAGGGCATGCATAAACTGCTTCTGACCATTTTCATGATACACGAAATTGCGATCTCTCAGAGCGATTACCAGCTTTTTTGACTCAAGGATTTCATCAAGGTCGCGATGATACCGGTCCAGCCTAAGATTTTTGTTGAGCCGGTCGAGGTAGGAAGTGTAGGTGATTCCAAATCGGAGAAAGAAAATTTCATCAAGCACACCGTTGCTGGCAATGGTTTCAAAAAAATTCTCCACTTCCTGTATGATAGGATTGTTCTTGTCCACAGCCCAGGCGGATCTGCTGATGTCACTGATGGGAAATGTAATTTTGTATTTCTGACCACTGGTTGCATTGAAGTTCAGGGCTTCGTCCGCATCAAGCACTATTCCATACACTTTCTTCTCCTCAAGCAATCGTTTTGAGTCGGCCGTACTCCCTGTGGGTACCAGTTCGATGCCTCCGCCGATAGATCTATTGATCTCATTTAGGTTTTGCTCGAAGCTAGTAGGGGTCATATAGGCAATCTGTTTTCCTGAAAGATCCTCATATCCATCGGGACTCTCCTCATTTTTATTGATCATTAAGAGGGCGGCAGATTGCAGTGTTTCGGCAAACCCAAATAGCCTCTTGCGCCACTCCATAACGGTGAAGGTGGAACAGATAATATCGGCCTTTTTCAGGGCATCGGGTGTATATATCAGATCGGGATTAGTCTCCAGATCGGGGGGGCGTACCCCATCTTTCATAAATGCTTCGTCCCATTCGATCTCCACCTCAATCAATTTTACATTGAGGTATCTGGCAAATTCCAGTGCCAGATCGTAGTTGATGTTTTTAAGGTCTGTGGATGTAAAGGCAATGTAAATCTTACCACTTCTTTTAATCTCCTCAATAGACCTGCCCCAGCCTGTAGCAACAAGGAATAGGAAAATCAGAGAGAGAAAGCGGATTTTAGTGAACATAGGGTTTACTTTTCAAAAAACTCCTTTAACCCGCCAAAATAGTATTTGTCCCAACCATATGCTATATCTTCATGGGCTTCATCCGGAATATTGGTGTGATGGAGTTCAATCTTTGTGTAGATTCTGTCTGCTCTGAGCGTAATGGTCACAATCGATTTGTCTTCCTGGTTACCAAAATACCACTCCTGCACTATTTTGCTGTCTTTTTCAAAGTCCAGGTTCATTCCCTCAATATCACCATCGAACAGTGAGAATTCGGTCCCGGGTTTCTCTTCCATTTTAGCCTCACCTCCGGTCCAGAGTGTAATGGAAAATGGATTGGTCAGGGCAGCATAGATCTCATTCGGAGTACCTTTGATCCGGTAGTATTTGCGGAGTTCCTTCATGTTATCTTGAGTTAGAACCAAATTTAAAGCTTTTTATGGAATTACGTCCTTGCGCAACCCTTTCTTGACAGATCGCATCTTTTATATGATAATCTTCGTCTATTTTGTATGTTGTTAACTTCACCTTCATCCCATGATAAATCAAGTCAAGTTTGTTTCGGTAGTTTTACTTATCCTGACTAATAGTGCCGCAATCCAGGCACAACAAAACTTCTCCCCGGATGCATTTATGCAGTTTCTGGAAACACACCAGGACTATACTGCATCACAACTGCTGTCAGACCATCCGCCCAAAACCACCTATTACTCGGAAAGGCAATATCCAGCCAACCTTTCTGAAATTCCCTGGTACGATACCCTTAACAACCGGTTTCAGTTCACCAGTGATGAACAGGGGTTTCTTAGGCAAAATTTCTTTATGGTATCGGAACGACTGGCCTCCTATGACTGGGCCAGTGCGTTTATCGGCATTTATAACAATGACCTTCCCCTGTTCCTAAGTACAGATTTTGTATTATCCACACTGCACAACTCTTATGATGCCATTCTGCAGACCATCGAATGGCAATTTCTGGAGCCCAATCTGAAGGAGTTGCTAAATGCCATGTATGGACAGTTTCCAAACCTGGCACTTAACTATTCTGACGATGACCGCTTTGTAGAAGTACTTAGGGATGTGGATCTTTACATTTCAGTGGCCCTCTCCCTGGTCGAGGGTAGAGCATATGCTCCACAGTTCGATGGTACTGCGAAATTTGATGCGATAATGGCAGCGGTTGAAGCCGGAAAGATGACATCCATGACACTGTTTACAGAAACCAGGCCCCGAAAGTTAGACTTCAGCCAGTTTACACCCAGGGGTCACTATAATGTTGAGATCTATACTCCTGAGGGAATGATCACCCTGGAGAACTATTTCAGAGCCATGATGTGGCTGGGAAGGATCGATTTTTTATTGACGGCTCCCCCTGAGAATCCATGGGAACCCAACTGGACCAATGATGAACTTAGAAGAATGCAGCTGGGCGCATTATTGACCAATGAATTGCTTTTTAGTTGTGGGAAAGGGGAGAATCTTACCAATCACGAGGAGATTATCTCCTTTATGGTGGGTCCGGATGATAACCTGACGCCCAATGAACTGGAGACCATAAGAAGCCAGGTTCTTACCGAAAACCAGGATCTCTTTAAGGAGAGTCCGTTTGACCGGTTTATGAAGAGCCTGAATGCTTCCGATGATTATGGCCAGAAGATCATGTCCAATTTTTTCTATGTGGATCCTTACTCAGCTGATCCGGGAAACCTGCCTGTGTCATATAAGCTCCTGGGACAGAAATTCCTGGTGGACTCCTATGTGTTCAGTGAGGTGGTATTTGACAGGATTATATTTGAAGGAGAAAAGATATGGAGGCCCATGCCCGATCCTCTGGATGCCATGGCTGCCCTGGGCAATGAAGATGCCCTTGCCTTACTGGAGGGAGAGATGGAGCAATATAAGTACGCAGGGAAAATGGCCGGGCTGAACTATCTGATCAACTCCTATGACGACAAATTTTGGGAACAGTCGCTCTACAATACGTGGCTGGGGGTCATCCGGAGCCTGAATCCTCCCGAATCCTCAATCGGCATGCCCTATTTTATGCAAACAACGGCATGGCATCATGAGAAACTGAACACCCAGCTTACCTCATGGGCCCAGTTGAGACACGACAATATTCTTTATGGCAAGCAGTCCTATACCGGGGGCACCTCCTGCTCCTATCCCTTTACCTATGTGGAACCCTATCCACAGCTTTATAACAACTTGCAGGTATTTGCTGAAAATGCATCACTATTTTTCAGTGAAGTGTTTGACGGGAAAATGATGGAGAGCAAGGATCGTATCATTGAGTTCTATTCCGGGTATGGAGAAATCATGGGAAAGCTCGAAAAAATAGCCCAAAAGGAGCTGGATGGGACCCGGCTTTTCGAAGATGAAGTCACCTTCCTGAAAACAATGATTAACGATTTTATGGCATCGGGTCCCTCCATCACCGGGTGGTATAATGACCTGTTTTTTGACACCCAGAAGGGCGTAAGCCGGGATTTCACAGTGGCTGATGTGCATACGCAGCCCACTGAATATGGAGGTGCGGTTGTTGGCAATGTGTTACATGTGGGCAACGGGAAGATCAATATGGGAGTTTTCCTGGTGGAAAATCCGTGCAGTCCTGGGCAAATCATGGCCTTTGCCGGACCGGTTTCCTCTTTTCACCAGGAGGTAACTTCAAACTTTAAACGACTCAACGATCAGGAGTGGGAGGAGAAATTCTGGTTGGGAGCTGAGAGTTTTCCGGAGAGGCCCGATTGGGTATCTGCCTATCTTCTTAATGGCGAAGGAGAGGCTGTATGGGAAGGACGATTGCTGGAGGGCATGGTCTATACCGGATCTTCAAACATACCGGGAGACCAAATCCAACCGATAGATTATTTGATTCTGTTTCCTAATCCGGTTTCAGAAGAAGCCCATGTGCGATTTGTATTGAATGACACAAAAGATTTTGCGCTGAGAATTTATGATGCCTCAGGGAGAATACTCTTTATAGGAGAGGATCAGACTCTTGCCCCGGCGGAGCATGACATAGTTTTACCGGTGAGAGATTTTGATCCGGGGATCTACCTGGTACAGGTCCGGATCGGACAAAAATACATTTACAGGGAGATGATGGTGCAGTGATCTTACTAATCCACAGGTTTGTAGACTTCTGAGATCTCAATTTTTACGATGCGGTATCCCTTCCAGACTTCTATGGCAGCAAAGATAATACCCACAAATACAGCAAACATACCCGCATAGAAGAAGGCCACAATTAACCAGTCAAATGCAGGAGTTCTGGAAGTAATGGTAACGCCGATCAGAACCGAGCTCACAATAAAAAGGGCCACTGCCAGGGAATAACTGAATACCGCATTTCGAACCAGGGATATACGTTCAATCAGGTGACTGATTTGCAGCTCAATATTACTTAACCGGTTGCTGTCAATTTCATTAATTTTCTCCTGGTGAAAGATCTTTCGTTTTTCTTCATTGAGCAACCTGATCCTGTTTACCACCAGGCTGTACTTATTATTCATTCCCAGAAGCAGTAACCCGCAGGCAGAGATCATCAGTCCGGGTGCCAGCATTCCCTGAATAAGCTGTACAATGGGCATTTCCATACAGTGAATATTTATCCATACAAATGTTACTATTTAATATGGAATTACCAACATAGACAGGGAAGGCTGGGATGGTTGTCAGGCATTAGGGATAACTACTGCTGATCCAGGAAAAAGAGCTCTTCCTTCAAGGCAACGATCCTATCCTCTACGATGGTCCTCACGCTGAGTGTTTGTTGATTTGATCTTTGATTCTCTGGAAGCCTGTCCAGTTGATCTATATATCGTTGATAATCCACAAGGGCCTCCTGGGACTTGTGCATGCTGTTGTCCAGGATGGAAGCCATAAAGTAGAGCGCCATCAAATTGGAGGAGTCAACCTCCCAGGCCTGATTATAGAGCGAATATGCGTTTTCATATTCCATCTCAAGGCGCATGATATTTCCCTGCTCCGAATAGATTCGGGATTCAATACCTGGTTCGGGCATCATGAGCTCGAGGGATTTATTAAGATGATCCATGGCCTCCTTTTTCTGAGTAGTTGTCGCCAGGCTGGCCCCCAGGAAGAAGTATACCTCTGCGTCCATGCTATCCTTTTTTGCTGCAATTTGCAGAGACTCGATGGCGCCAGTGAAGTCTACGGTCAGATATTGACTTATGCCTTTGAACTTAAATGTAAAGGCAGTTGAATCTCCAAAAATGGCGGCATATTCAAATTGTGGAACAGCTTGATGTGGCTCACCTATTTTATAGAAGGTATATCCATAAAGTTTTCGGAATTTGATACTGGTGGAATCGATTTCCAGGATATGCTTGCAAATGGGCACCGCATCCCAAGCTTTTTTTGATAGAATATAGAGGTTACCCAGGGCGTAGGCAGCCTTCTGGTTATTGGGGTAGAGGCTATAGGCACGCTCATAGTAGATCACTGCCGCACTGTTGTTATGCCTGTTGAGGATGTCGCCCATCATCATCAGACTGTTCAGGTTGAGAGAGTCAATGGCCAGGACTTGTTCCAGTGCATGAATGGCCTGATCGTAGTGTTGTCGGAAGGAGGCAATATCAGCCAGTTTTAGCCAGGAGGCCACATCCTCCGGATCGGATGAAACCAGCTCGGTATAAAATTCCCAGGCTTTCACATAGTCCCCTGCCACTTCATATTGTGCAGCAAGCAACCGCTTAGCCATAAGATTTTCCGGAAATACGATCCTGGCTTTTTCAAGCGTTTGGATGGCTTCTGCGGTCATACCCATTTGAACCTCTGCAAGGGCCTTAAGATAATGGGTATTAAATGCTGTATCGCCCGATGAAATTGAGTGGGTACTCTGCTCTATGACCTGTTGATAGTTGCCTGAATAGTAAAGGTCAGTAATGGTTTCCTGGGCAAACAGGATAAAGGAGGTGAGCAGAAAAAGAATTCCGGAACAGGTATATAGCTTGCAATACTTCATGGGAAAGTAAATAGTGACCGCCGAACTTAGAAGCGGCGGCCACTAAAGTTATATAATCTACTGCAAAGCGAATGTAACAGGGAATGTATACATGACACTCACTGGTTTTCCCCTCTGTGTCCCCGGGGTCCAGGCCGGTGATGAAGAGACCACGCGGATTACCTCTTCCTTGAGCAGGTCGATATACTTCTGCTCAGGTTTTTCCTGATCTTCTGCCAGGGTGCGATAGGTGGCCACCACCACTTCATCAAGGGGCTTCTGTTCCATGTCGGCCACTTCCTCAGCTGAAGGAATAAGTACTTCACCGGTTCCGCTTACCACAAATCTGATAAAGATTTTCCCGGTCACACCATTTTCTGCAGCTTCTTTCGGGTAGCGCAGGTTCTTGGCAATATATTTCCGGAAATTCATCACAAAATCTCCTTCTCCAAATTCGGGCATTTTTTCCACTACGTAAAAAATCTGTCCATCGATCTCATCCGAAGAGCTTGGATTTGCAATAATCATTTCATTGTCCTCGGCCTCCATCTCTGTGGCCAATGGACCTGCATCTTTATCGGTACACGATACCACAAAAAATGCAATAAATACGAGTGGGAAGGTCAGGATAAGTTTCCATGAACTTCCCAATTTATAATCTTTGTTTAGCATGTTGATTCGGTTTTTAATTTGACTACTAAATTGATTGGAAATTGAAGCGCTTCCTATATATTGATTTAATATAGACAATTGATATTGCATGGGATCGGTACCCTTACGGAGTACTGCCGAGTCGGCCAGGTACTCCAGATTCTGGATTATCGATTTACGGAACATCCAGGCCATCGGATTAAACCAGTTGATCATTACAAACAGCTCCACCAGAATACGGTCGATGGAGTGCCACTCCCTTTTATGAATGTTCTCGTGTTCAAGTATATGATCAAAGGAGTCCTCTTTGGTTGTTGCAGGATCTATAAATATGTAGTTGAAAAATGAGCTTGCATGAAGCTTAGGGTTCGAAAGCAGAACGGTACCTCCGATTTCCATCTTTTCGGATATATAGATGGCCCTGATGATACTTCCCAGTTGTATCAGGAGCTTGATCAATCCAAAAGCCAGAATTGACAGGTAGATGGACATCACAATATTTCCAAAGGAGAAGAAAGTGGACCCTTCCTGGACAACACCTGATCCAAGGACGGTAATCCCCTCAATATCTATGGAAATCGGGGCGATCCCGCTCACTGGCATTCTTAAAGCCTGTGGCATCAGGGGTAGAAGGAAGGGCAGGATGATGACGCCCATCAGGTAGATTCTCCGGACCACAAAATTTTTATCCCTCTCGAAAAAGATCTTGTAGGCCACAAAAAGAATTACAAGAGCGATATTTAACTCCAACAGATATGCAAATATACTATTCATCAGTTCCGGCTTTTTGTTTGATCTCTTCCATCATCTTAATAATCTCATCTGCCTCTTTCATGTTCAGGGATCCACTTTTTCCGAAATGGGAGAGGACCTGTTGCATGGAGTTATTAAAATAGTCTTTCATAAGACTTGAGAACCGATCATTCCTGTACTTCTCCCTGCTCATTAACGGGTAGTATTGATGAGACTTCCCAAAGCTGCGGTGATCCACAAACCCCTTCTTTTCCAGAATCCGGATAATGGTTGAAACGGTATTGTAAGCAGGTTTGGGTTCGGGGAAGTGCTGAAGCAGGTCTTTCACAAACCCTTCCTTCTCGTCCCAGAGGATCTGCATGATCTGTTCTTCGGCTTTGGTAAGTGTTGTCATTTTGTAAAAGTTCTAATCAAGTAACACTGCAAACATAAAACTAAATAATTAGTTAACCAACTAAATCATTAGTTAAATTTATATTTTTTATGATTTTCCTCTATTAACCAGTCCATAGATTCAATTTCCTTATTTATACTGCTATGATGTAACTTATTCTTATGCAGCAAAAAACGTGCTATTCTTATTTAGAATTAATATTAATTTATACATGATTGATAAAATATGTTAGTTATTGTTATATGATTCACATCAAAATTATAAATTTAGACCGTCAATTTGTGAAAGGAATAACAGTAAACGCTATATACCATAGAATAAGCGTAATACATTTAACTACTTGTGAGCATATGGAGACGATAATAGAAAATGAATTTGTTAGAGAACTAGCCAATAAGCATGGCCGGTCGCGTGAAAGCCTGATTCCCATATTACAGGACCTGGTTGTTCAGAACCGGTTTTTGTCGAAACAGGATATGGTTGATGTGGCCAGAGAACTGGACATCTCTGCTGCCGATGTATATGGAACCGCTACATTCTACTCCTTTCTTGATACAGAAGTACGTGGAAAGTATATCATCCGGATCTGTAAAACCATCTCTTGTGCAATGAAGGGTAAGAATGAAATCCTCTCCACCATTGAGGATATCATTAAGATAAAGTTGGGAGAGACCTCTTCGGATCGAAAATTCAGTTTGCTGGAAGCCAACTGTATAGGCTGGTGTCATAAAGCGCCCGCCATATTAATTAATGATACGCCCTATACTGAATTGACCCCCGAGAAGGTGACAGAAATATTGCGTGATTACATCAGGAAATAGTAACCGAAAATATTTATAACATGGAGCATAAGCATGTAAAAAGGGTGGACCTTATTTTCGAAAAAGTCGAATGCAGGGAGATTCTGGAAAAGATCGTAAAAATGGAACCCGATGCCATTTGTCAGGAGGTACTTGAATCGGACCTTAAAGGACGGGGCGGAGCCGGATTCCCTACTGGAATGAAGTGGAGGTTTGCTGCAAACGAAACCGGATCCATAAAATATATTGTTTGTAATGCAGATGAAGGTGAACCAGGAACCTTTAAGGACCGGGAAATTCTCGATCAGGTGCCAGGAAAAGTATTTTGCGGAATGGCCATAGCATCCAGGGCTGTGGGAGCTAAAAAAGGATATGTATATCTCAGGGGAGAGTACAAATTCCTTATTCCAAGACTCAATGAGGAACTGATCAAGTTTCATCAGATGATGGATGAATTCAACCATAACTTCAGGATCCAGATCCGACTGGGCAGTGGAGCTTACATCTGTGGTGAGGAGAGCGCATTGTTTGAATCCATTGAAGGCAGAAGGGGTGAACCGCGTAATAAACCTCCTTATCCCACATCAATAGGTCTGTTTGGTAAGCCTACTGCAATCAATAATGTTGAAACTCTGGTTCATGCAGTGGTGATCATAAAGTATGGAGCTTCCCATTTTAAAGAGCTCGGAACCAAAGATTCGCGTGGGTCGAAGGTATTCTCAGTGTCGGGTGATACCCCCAAGTCCGGAATATTTGAGTTGGAGTTGGGTATGTCAGTAAATGAATTTGTGGAAGAGTTTGGCGATGGAGATACCAAGGCGGTACAGGTGGGAGGGGCTTCCGGTTTTTGTGTTCCCAGGAAAAGGTTTGAAGAGACCATCATTGGATTTGAGGGTGTGCCAACCGGAGGATCCATGAAATTATTTAATTCGACACGTTCCATGTACAATGTGCTTCATAATTACCTGGATTTTTTTACGGAAGAATCATGTGGGCAATGTACTCCCTGTCGAGTGGGATGTCAGCAGCTCTTAAAAGGAGTGGAGGCAGTGAAGCGAGGCGATAAGAATTCCAAATACCTGGATGAGCTTGTAAAGCTGGCGAAAACCATGAAGCGGGCATCAAAGTGTGGATTAGGACAATCGGTTGGCAATGCCTTTGGTTCCATCGTGGAGAATTTTAAAGAAGAGATCATTTACTAATTGGAAATCAGATAACACAAGATATCATGGTAAGTTTATCTATTAACGGCATGCTGGTGAAAGTTCCCAAAGGAACTACCGTTCTTGATGCAGCCAAAAAGCAGAATTTCAGAATTCCCACACTTTGTCATCACGACGATCTTTGCGTAGCGGGGAACTGCAGAGTATGTGTGGTGGAACAGTTGGGGGGCAAAGCTTTGCTTGCAGCATGTGCCACACCTGTGAGTGAAGGAATGCAAATCCTGACCAATTCACTAAAGGTACGTTCAGCCCGAAAACATGTAATCGAATTACTGCTATCTGAGCATAATGCAGATTGTACCAAATGCTACAAGAATGGAATGTGTGAGCTGCAGAATCTTTCCAACGAATTTTGTGTGGGAGACCACCTTTTTCTGGAACTGATCGATTTGAAAAATTATACCATCGATAGGTTTTCACCATCTATTCAGAAGGATGACAGCAAATGCATTCGATGCCAGCGATGCGTAAGGACCTGTGAAGAGCTGCAGGGAGTAAATGCGCTTACCGTAGCACACAAGGGAGAAAATCAGAAAATCAGCACTTTTGAAGATCTTTCCATGGCTGAAGTGATCTGTACCAATTGTGGGCAGTGTATTAACCGTTGTCCCACAGGGGCACTTGTGGAGCGAACCTACCTGGATGAAGTATGGGATGCCATTCTTGATCCGAAAAAGCATGTGGTGGTACAGACTGCACCTGCAGTGAGGGTCGGACTGGGTGAAGAACTGGGTTTTGAGCCGGGGAGTCGTGTCACCGGAAAAATGGTTTCTGCATTAAAGCGCCTTGGTTTTGATTCTGTACTGGATACCGACTTTTCTGCCGATCTGACCATTATGGAGGAGGGTACAGAGCTGCTGACCAGGCTGAAGAAGGCTCTGGTGGATAAGGATCCTACAGTTGCTTTGCCGATGACCACCTCCTGTTCGCCAGGCTGGATCAAGTTCATTGAGCACTCTTTCCCGGAGTATTTACCCAATGTGTCTACATGTAAGTCTCCACAGCAAATGTTTGGAGCGCTTGCCAAAACCTATTATTCGCAGGTAAGGAAGCTGGAACCAAAAGATGTGGTCAGTGTATCAATCATGCCATGTACGGCAAAAAAGTATGAGGCCAATCGTCCTGAAATGAGGTCAAGTGGTTACAAAGATGTGGATTATGTGCTGACCACCAGGGAGCTGGCAAGGATGATTAAGCAAGCGGGTATAGACTTCAATAAATTGAAGGAAGACAAGTATGACAGCCTCATGGGTGTTTCAACTGGTGCCGGTGTGATTTTTGGTGCAACCGGTGGCGTAATGGAAGCCGCCCTAAGGACTGCTTATGAAATCATAACTGGAAGGGAGGTTCCTTTTGAGAACCTGAACATCACTGCTGTGCGTGGAATGGAGGGTGTAAGGGTTGCTTCTGTGCAGATTGAAGAATGTAAAGAGGAGTGGAGCTTTCTGAATGGAGTGGAACTAAAATGTGCCGTAGCACACGGATTGGTAAATGCACGTAAATTGATGAATGCGGTAAAGAGTGGAGAACTGGAGGTACATTTTATAGAGGTGATGGCCTGTCCGGGTGGCTGTCTGGGCGGGGGTGGACAACCCATACCTACCAATGAGAAGATTCGGAAGAAAAGGACAGAAGCTATTTATGCAGAAGATATGTCCATGAAGATTCGGAAGTCACACGAAAATCCAGAAATTATAAGGATCTATAAAGAGTTTCTTGGAGAGCCTCTGGGGCATAAATCGCACGAGTTACTCCACACCCATTACACCAAGCGGGTGAGGTATTAGGCACATTAACACTGTTGCCCTATTCCTTTGGTTGAGGGTATAACCACAGGGTGAGATCATTGGGCTCGTTATTGGATGAGGGAGCAATCACAGAGAGGTAATTGCTACTGACCTGAATCAGGTCATTGTATTCAAATGAGATGAGTTCGTTTTCCTCCTTATATACTGTATCATGAAGTGTGACAATAACAGATGCCCGCACATCGTATTCAGAAATTTCATCATATTCAGAAATGTCCCCGTATGACAGGCCAGTAAGTGTCTGTTTTTCAGGGGAAGTGCCTCCCATATAGATATCAACCGGATCCTCCCCAACTGTGGCATGCAGAAATCGAAAATTGATATGACCGGATGTGGGTGGGTCTGTCTCCAGTTCCTGGCATAAAAGAACAGGGTTTTCAGCAGTGCCATAAACTACAGCAAGGTAGTTCTTGTCTTTGGTCATGCTGAGGTTTTGACTTTCCAGGTAGGCACCACTGGATCCATTTTTAACCACAAAAAGAATCTCTTCTGAATCGTCGTCCAGTAATACCCCGCCAGTTATTATGGTTCCATAGGACAGATTATCCTGAATCTCTACTTCATCCACTTCCCATTTGACTTCGAACGGTTCATAAAGAAAATTGTAAAGTGTTACGTAGGCGCGGTCCTCTTCAGGCGAAGGCCCTGGTTCAGGATCGTTGTTACAGGAGCTTACGCCCATACTTATAAGGATGAAAAAAAGAGAGTAGTGTCGCATGGTTCTATTTAAGACTGTTCTTCAAAAAGTTCGATGGCTTCGGGTTGCATCAGTACCCAGATGGAGTAGATGCCTTTGGCTGTCCCTATGGGTATATTGAGACAATTGATGGCCGAAACAATTATAACAAGCATACGTGCCCAGGGTTTATAGGAGAATAGACCGAATCCCCCCACTATTCCAAGGATACTGAAAAAGCCAAGAATAAGCGAGAGGGTATTCCCAAGGAAAGAGAGCAATTTTTGTGCAAGGGGTTCGTGCTCCACAAAACTGAATGCGAAGTGAAAGCTCAAATAGACTGCCAGGGCTCCAAGTAATCCAAGGATCCCAAATCCAACATGAAGTGCTCCAGTAAAGGACACATGTTGTTTTATATTTCTTTTTTCCATGATATTTTGATTTTAATGTTCAGTAATTACATGAATTGTGATTAATTAACCGGTTGATTATAGAGCTGCAATTGTATAGATGAGGATGCGGAATTGGTGGCGCGTCCAATGACACCCAGGTATATGTTATTGGCCAAAAATACATTGTTTGCAGAATACGATAAAATACTAGAATCTTCAGGGGATACATTAACAGGAGTAACAATAATAGATTCCCAAAGATCTTCTTGGGTAGCTTCAAGGTATTCAGTAATCTGTGCAAAGGAAACCCCGGAGACAACTTTGTGTTCAGGTGTATGACCACCAATATATAGATCTACAGGCTCAAGCTCCAGCGTTGTATGTATAAATCTCAATTTAACCATGCCCAGAGAGGGCTTTTCTAGTTCCATAGATTCCAATATGATATATGGATCTTTTTCATTCCCTAAAATGGAAACTGTATAGAATTGGTTTTGCTCCATCTCATAAACTTCACTATCGATTACCCGGGTTGACTCCGATTCTTTAGCGGTGAATGTTACATCCTGCAATTCCTCATCTATTTCTATGAATTCCAGAATAGCTGTTCCATAAGGATGTTCAGATTCAACAATTACATCATTAATTTCCCAGGCTACATCATAAGATTCGGTTAGGAAATTGTAGAGGTTGATATATGATCCACTGGAAAAAGGTATGGAGGGTCCCGGATCCGGATCTTTCAAACAACCTGCCGCCATGAACAACAGAATCAATAGTATGGTGTAGTTTTTTTTCATTTCTGGTTACTCTATTTCCCCCTCAGAGTCGTACAGTGTTATGAACTCGTATGAATTTCCGCTCCATTCAAGGAATTTAATAAAGGACTGATATGAGATCACTACGGTTGCGTTGTTTTCGTTGGGATGAAAACTAATTTTTTCTGCTGATCTAAATCCATCATCCAGGAATAGATGCACGTGGTTTTCGTTATCATTGATCAATCCGAATACCGATACCGATCCTCCGGATAGCCCCAGGTACCGCTCCATTCTTTGGGGCGACGCAAAGGAAATTTTCCCCTGCTTCAGACGCTGCTCCAGATCGCGTATATTGAGCTTTCGATCGTGTTTTAGTATAACCAGATAATGGCGGTTGCCCTTGTGGTTTCGAAAGAAGAGATTTTTGCAATGGTTGGCATCGATTTTATTCCAATAGGGAAGAGCGTCCTCTACCGTAGGAACGGGAGGATGTTCGTATAGCTCGTACGAAATGTCCAGTTCTTTGAGCAACTGGAGAATTTTATCACTTTTTGACATAGTCATATAACAAAACAATCCATTGGTACTAGCCCGACCGGATCATATTGGTCAGTTGCACCCTGTTTTTTACTCCTGTTTTCACAAAAATACGGTGGGTATGATCCTTAACGGTTTGCAATGAAATAAAAAGACTCTCACTGATTTCCTGGTTGGAAAGGCCTTTACTAATTAGCTGGATCACCTCCCTCTCTCTCTTGGAAATCTCATATTTATCTGCAAAAGAGCTTAGTTTACTCTCAAAATCCTCCTGGACAGTTGAGGCCTGCCCATGGTATTTTTCCAGATATAAACTGAGAAACAGTATGGGAACCAGGTGCCACGATAGAAACAGGAAAAAGAATATGTGCTCCACCACCACATGGAGGCTGGCAAGTGCAAATGCAGCAATAGTGACTCCCATATATAACAGATACAACAAACCCAGTAGCCTGATAAATCTTTTTTCATAGTGATCTGTCATTCCCCTGGAAAGTATAATAATAGTCAAGAAAGTGACCAGGTACATGACCAACATAAAGCCAAAAAACACCCAACGCTGAAGATTTAAAAGGAGCTGGAACTCTCCTTGTTCAAACCTGGTAAGCCTGACCACAAATACCCCGTAAAGCACAAATACCCCCATACATATGATGAAATAGGGGATGGTAAAGAGGGATGAGGGCCGCAGTCCAAAAAACTCAGTTGTACTCTTCAGCAGCATAAACTTTGAAAGAGCAATAAATGGAATCCCAAGGAATATTGCATATAATTTAGTGGAGTGGATGACTTTCAGGTCCACTTCCATCCGGGTAAGAAGGTATTCCAGAATGCCGGAACCTGCCAGACTATAGGAGCCAAAAATATAGAGAAATACCAGGTAGTAGAAATAGCTGGTTGCAAAAGGAATCCCATAACGTTTCATCAGCTGGAAGGCGAAGAAGATGGATATGGCTCCGGCCAGCAGAGGAATAAGAAGTAATATGAGTCGCCAGGAATCTCCCATGTTTTTTGGTTGGTTTTGTCAATATACAATATTTGACCGGTTCAAAATGGCTCGCACTATAAAATCCTACTAAAGTAGATCCCAGTTGGGATTCCAACTTAAGTAGGAATAATAAATTCACTACTAAAGTCTATAGGTTGGAGGGTATGAGGGTGGTAGCTTTGGTCTTAAATCAAAACACTCATATCATGGTTACAATACTTAATGATGAGCAACACGACTTTCAACCCGAAGCAGTTAATAGCTATTCCATCGGATGGAAGGTGATCTGGAAATACTTTGTGGAGCTTCTGGTAATAGGCATTGTATATATGGTCCTCAGTGGACCCATAAGTGTACTTCAGTGGCAGGTGGATAAAATCGCCTGGTTCCTGGTGCCTATGGTCATGTTTGGAATCGCTTATGGTGTTTTTGTAGCAGGGCCCATAAGTTATGGAGCAAACTGGGTATTCCTTAAGGCTGTACGTGGGGAACGGATCGAGATTCGGGATATGTTTGTGGTATTTCAAAAGAATTATTGGAACGCTGTTATCGCCAACATCGTGGTGGGAGTGATTGTGGGTCTGGGAATAGTAATGCTGATTGTACCTGGAATCATTTTTGCCTGCAGACTGGCCTTTGTTCCTTTTCTTGTGGTGGACAGGGAGATGGATGTGATGGATGCCTTAAGGGTTTCATGGGATATGACAAGGGGATATGGCTGGCAGATCTTCTTTATGGGATTCATGGCCTTCTTTGTGGTCATTGGCGGACTGATCTGCCTGGGCGTAGGAGTTATTATTTCCGTCATGTGGATCAGTGCAGCTTTTGCAGCCATCTACCATGCGGTGGAATTGAAAAACGGAATTCCAAAGATCAGATATACGGGGGAATAGTCAAGCTATTTCCGGGGATCAAGGATGCATCACCTCCTTGATCTCCTTCCATCCCACCAGCTGAATCTCATTCTTCTTTAAGAGTTCACGAAACTCATTGCTGCTTATCAGATCCAGGTCATTTTGCCGCCAGGTGGATCCAAAGGCTGGATGATTGATGGCCACACTCTGCATCTCTGCGTTGTCAATGGCCACATGCACGATCAGCTGGTTTAATCCGGGGTCCATCTTCTCAACCATCTCCTCATAGGCTTCAAGCCAGGTTACCCCTGGCTTTTCTTCATTTAACATAAAGAACCCGTCCACCAGCACAAACTCCTCTTTTACCAACTCCCTCATCTCTTCAGGGATTCCCATAAGCATCATCCGGGGGACAAAAACCGGAAGATGGTACTCCATCCCAAGTTTCATATAGATCTGAACCAGATCAGGTGTTGCAAGAACGCTTCCCATATGGGTATCGAGATGACTGGGATGGATCCCCAGCGACATGGCTCGTTCAATCTGTGCCCTGATCTCTTTTTCCACCTCCTCAGGCCGGGCATGTTCTCCGACCTCCTCCACCGACGCATAGAAATAGCCATTCTCGTCCAGCAGACTAGGAATCTCGGATGCTGGAAGGACTCCCCCCCACTTATAGTAATCCCATTCGGCGGTCAGGGTGATATGGATTCCCAAATCCACCTGGGGATTCTCCTTATAGTACCTGGCAAAATCGTTGGTCCAGGGACATGGAACCATGATGCTGCCTGAGCTGATCCCCCTGTTTTCATATGCAGTTATGGATGCCTGATTCACAGACTGGGCCAATCCAATGTCATCGGCATGGATAATCAGGAGTTTGGCATCGGGGGCATATCCCAGCTTTTCGGCCAGGGTGGTTTGATCCTGTGCAGGGCTGACCACACTGGTCAGAAACAGTGCTGTAACAAGAGTTGTGAGAATAAGGTTTTTCATAAGGTTTTAGATTTAGGTGATAAGATAAACCAGAATAAGAATCAGCAAGTCTTTCTTTATAAAAATATGAAAAGGAGCTAACTATTCAAAGCCCGATAAACGCTGGGGGTTCACAGTGGACGCAGAATAAGTGTGACCTTTGTTTTTCCCATCAGTATTAAGTTGAAATAGATCGGGATAAGCTAGCGTTCATTTAATAGCTGGCCTGAGAATAGCGTTTCAATCTCACAATCTTCAATGGCTCGGTTGTAGATATAGAGATCGTCCACGTATCCTTTGTAGTACTCATCCAATCGCAGTGTCTTTCCAATGCATATATCCAGGTTATTTCTGGTGGAATTGGGAAATTGCTGGGTATTGGATTGAAAAAGGCTCCCGTCATAATAGAGAGACATCTGTTGTTGATTGCTGTCATAAATCATGGCCACATGGTGCCATTGATCATCCCAGATCCCATTGATGGTGCACATCAGGAAGGTGGATCCTTCTCTTATGGCGCCATGCAGTACCGTATCGCCACAGGCAAATGAAAATGGATAGGGAGTTGAAATGATTTCATTCCATTTCTGGAGGACACGTACGGCAGCTTTTCTGCCCTGTCTGGGGTTTGTTGATTTCACCCAGAAAAGGATGGAGTAACTCTCCGTTCTTGCATCCCAGTTCAGATCCTCGCTGTGCGGGATGGTGATAAAACTTTCCTGGCCCAGAAGATAGAGGCATTTATTGGCCTGACCGTTCCGGTCGGCCCTGTATTCCACATTGGTTTCTGTTCCATGGTTTTTGTCTTCTACAGCGTTCCTGGCATTTCCGTTAAACAGGTACCTGGCCACCAGCTCTTTCTCCAGATCAATTTCCTGAGCATAAACCTGAACCCTGCCCAGGGAACACATAACCTCAATCGCTATATATATTTTAATCAGATGGGATAAGAATTCTTTCATCTTTGCTCGAGTAGTTGCCCTGAATAGAGAGCTTCGATTTCACAAGCGTCGATGGCTCTGTTGTAGAAGTAGAGATCATCGAAATATCCCTGGTAGAAACCTTCCACCACAGGTGTATAGGTCCGGCCTATATATATATCTGCATTATTCGAAGTGGAGCCGTTGAAGGTACGGGTTTTTGAGACCACCAGATCTCCATTCAGATAGGAGGAGAGCGTATTTGTTTCATGAGAATAGACCATGGCTGCATGTTGCCATTCTCCATCCCAGGGATTGTTGAGGGTGCATGCCATACCTCCGGAAGTATGATCAAAAATGTTTGCTGCCATAGATTCCGTGGAGAGTTGAAAAGAAAAGGGGTATGATTCAGAAAGAAGCTCACTCCATTTAGATAAGATCCTCCTGCTGGTACTGGAGCCACCTGTGGGATCGGGAGATTTAATCCAAAATGCAATGGAATAGCTCTCCGATCGGGCATCCCAGTTCAGATCCTCGGTATGAGGGATGGTAATATAGCTTGTCTCGCCTGTCATAAAAACGCAGGTAGCGGCATTGCCAAACCGGTCTGTTTCGTACCGAACACTGGTTTCGATCCCATGGTTATTATCCTCCACCTCGTTACGTGCATTTCCATTAAACAGGTACCGGGCCACCAGTTCATTTTCAAGATCTATTTCCTGGGCGTTTCCGGTAAAAGTTGCAAAACAAAGCAAAAGTGTCAATATAAGTGATTTCATCCTTTCTACTCTCGTTTAAGATAGACATACCCTTTGTACTCTCCTGAAAGGCCAGGTGTGATCAGTACATACCAGTATGTGTTAGAGGGTAATGGATTGTTATCCATATCCCTGCCATTCCACTCATTATGGTACTCCTCACTGCTGAAAACTTCCTTTCCTGAACGATCAAATATGAGTAGGGAGCTATAGGAGGGCAGAGCTGTGATTTCAAAGTTGTCATTGATCTCATCCCCGTTAGGTGTAAACACATTGGGAATTTTAAATTCTCCAGGGGGTATTATGGGGTCGTCGGTAAAACTGAGGATAAACAGTTCTTTAGACGGACAACCCGTAAGGGTAGAAAGAAGGGTGCAGGTATAGGTTGTGGATAGATTGCTGTTTACTTCAGGGGAGCGACAATCATAACAGGAGAGGCCCGAACCGGGGGACCAGGAGTAAGAGGCTCCTTCGCTGGCTTCCAGGGTGATGGGAAGATCCGAGGTAGTGAGTGTCTCGTTTAGCATCACGGTGGAAACCAGTAAATCATCAATGACCAGGTTGTCAATTAGAATGTTCCCGCTGGTGGAAGAGGCCTCTGAGAAGTTCACCTCAAAGGTTAGATAATTAACCTCAGATTCGGGTTTTATGGTCATTGAAATGGTTTCCCATTGAGTGTTCAGGATAGGTTCAGTATCCAGCAATAATTCACCCTTGTCTGAACTGGAGCTGCTGCCGTATACCATAAGTTTTACAGAAGCTCTATAGAAGATAAATCCTTCTCCAAAAACATAGTGACCCAGGTCGTCCCGCGATGCCAGATCCATATGGAAGGAATAGCATAAGCCAGCCTCCAGGGGTTGGAGCAATGGAGCCTGGCAATTTTCAAAGCTGTTGGGATTTTCGATACTGCCAGATCCCCTGGCCACCAGGGTGATGTATGTTTCACCTTCTGAGGCAGGAAAATGATCGCAATCCAGAGGTTCAGTATCGGGAGTGCTGACCAGATCAAAAGGAAGCCACTCAGGTGGGGTGATCCCTATTCCGGGAGGCCCTTCGAAAGAGGGATTGGTAAGGTACTGACCTGCCAATAGGGTCGTTTGTAAAATGAGAATCATAAGGAAGATATACTGCTTCATTTTCTTTATTCTATAGCATTCCAATTATTAAAATCCTTCCAGCCTCCGCATTCCCAGGTTAAGTCCCAAATGGATCCCATGGGATCCAGCACTGTAACTTATCATGGGCGACAGATTGGCTTCAAAACTGTAGGCCAGGTAAAATCGCCGAATCTTTAAACCTGCTGAAATGGCAAGCGCTTTATAGGAACGGTAGGTCAGGGCAATCCAGTGAACATGTTGAAGGTAAGCCTTGGCCTGGATGTCATATTCCAGCGACTCGTAATCCAGGTACCTGATGTTTAGTGAGGGTTCAATCTTAAACTCTTCCATGCTGCGAAAGAGGTAGCCCCCGTGAAGGATATAATCCTGTTTTACGGTCTCTCCCGGATTTACTTTATCCTCCAGGGGAATCAGGTGGTTGGCTGCAAATCCTGCAAAATAGTTGGATCCATAGTAGTACGCTCCAAAATTTGCATTGAAATTAAGATAAGACTCCTTCCCATTACCCAACAAAGGATCCCCGGGTGTAATTGGATCCCACACCGATCCGTTAAGAACAGTTTGCTCGGCACTTCCCGACAGCCCGAAAGAGAGTCTTGAATTGTCCAGAATCAGGTGATAGGCATAGGCAAGGTTCACCCCCCTGCTGGCCACAGGCCCGTTCTGGTCGGAATAGAGCCCGAAACCAAGCCCCACGCGTTCCTTGGTTTTCAGGCTGCTTTTGTTTATAAACATCTTGGGATTGTAGAAGTCAAAATTACCCATCCTAAGGCTGGTGCTGGCCAGGAGAGTACCAGGTGATTGATTGATACCCAACCACTGTTTCTGGTAAGAGATGGCTGCCACAGGGAAGAACTCACTTCCTGCTGTGGCCGGATTGGTAAATACCTGGTGAAGCTGATGGTTCCTGTAAATAATGTTATGCTGAGCTCTCAGCAGTTGACTTCCAGCCAGTAAGGTAAAACCAATTGCGACTATTCTTAAGTAGGTTCTCAATATGTTAGGGTTTCGGCATGTTTATTTCCAGAATCCTGAATGCTACCCTGCGATTCAGACTTCTTCCGGTTTCGGTTCTGTTATCAGAAAGGGGACGGGTATATCCGTAGCCTTCAAAACTAATACGGTCTTTCTCCAATCCATTCTCAACCAGGTAATCAGCCACTGCTTTGGCACGTTCAAGGGAGAGTGAAATGTTGTATTCATAAGTACCCATATTGTCAGTATGGCCCTCTATGACAATGGATAATTCCCTGAATTTACGAAGCTGATCATTTAACCTGCCAAGCTCAGTATACGAGGCTTCCAGCAATTTCGATTCATCAAATTCAAAGAAAATATTATTTAATACAACGGAACTGTCCCGATCTACCTTTTCAATCTCAATAACCGTTGTATCAGGTTCTATTGCTGGAGTTTGATCTTCAACCACTTCCTCCACCTTTTCAGTTTCCTTTGGAGGGGGAATATATAATGAAGCTTTTATCACACTGACCATATCAATGTAATAATATGCGGCACGCTCAAGCTCGTGCAGGTTCCATTTGGCCATCATTTCACTCTGGTGAAACACTGCACTTTTCCGGACAGATTGATCCGGCAGAAAATTCCCAAGGACCATATGGGATTCATTGCCTTTGGCTCGATAGGTACCTTCAAGCTTGATCCATGAAATAGAATCAAGTGTGGAATTGCGGAACCTGAGTTGGGGCCGAAGTTCAAACATTTGCTTCTCCTTTTTTAGAAACAGCTGTTTGCAACCGAAATAAACATTAAAGTTATTGATGGCAGTAGTTGATTCGGGATCGAGGGCAATATGCAGGCTCACCCTGTAAGTTGTATCCTTCTGTAATGTTTCCTGCAGCGGGACCTGTATATACTCCCTGATGTTCTCGACCCCCCTGAGTGGATTGGTCCTGAGACAGAAGATACCCACATAGGCTTCACCATCGAAAGGCAACAATCCACCGATGTATTTACTGTAATAGAACTCTGGCTCACCTCTTGTGGAAAACTCAATGTAATCGGGAGTGTCATTTTTAAGGCATCTGGTCCAGTTATCAGTGCCACTAAGGCTTTGGAAATCCACCTTCTCTTCAAAAGATGGATTTATAACCAGGTTGCCTGACTGGGCGAGAGCCATACCATATTGAAACAGAATAATTGCCACAGCCAGCTTTACACGGGAGGGAAAGAGTAATTGCTTATGAGAGAGAATACCGGGGTGCATTCAGGCATATAAGTTTAAGGTGGTAAAAATAGAAACAATCGTTAGAATTACTATTGATACAGAGAAGACTATTGTATGATATGGCCAATATTGCCTAAATTTAGTTGCCAACTAAACCACAGGTCATGAAAACCAAACCATTTACCAGGAGAAAATTTATTACCAGCACGTCTGTTGGAGCTGCCGGAGCCATGCTTGCTCCCACTCTGCCTTTACTGGGTAGGTCTAAGGAATTGGTTGGTTCGCAGTTAGCCATTCAAGGGGGTAGTCCAGTTCGAACAGAAGGCTGGTTAAATTGGCCCGTATGGAATAAGGAGGCTGAAAAGCCCATGTTGGATCTCCTTCGCAGTGGGAACTGGTACCGTGGCGATGGCAACAAGTGCATTGAGTTCGAGGAGAAGTATGCCCAGTTAATCGGAGCCAAGCGAGTGGTGGCTACGTCAAGTGGTTCAACCGCTTTAATTGCAGCGCTGCATACTGTGGGAGTGGATGCCGGGGATGAGGTCATTGTCTCCCCATATACATTTATTGCCACTTACAATGTGGTGTTTAACCAGAAGGCACTGCCCGTTTTTGTCGATACAGACCAGGAAACATTTACCCTCAATCCACATAAGATAGAGGAGAAGATAAACGAGCGTACAAGGGCCATACTACCGGTCCATATTTTCGGACTGCCAGCCGATATGAATCGGATCCTGGCCATTGCGGCCAAACATGAGCTCGCCGTGGTTGAGGATGCTTGCCAGGCCTGGCTGGCCGAATATGATCATAAGATGTGTGGCACGCTGGGCGACCTGGGATGTTTCAGTTTCCAGAACTCCAAACATATACCCTCAGGAGAGGGAGGGGCCATTGTGGGAAATAGTGATGAGTATGTGGATCGCTGTTTTGCTTACCACAACTGTGGAAGGCCCCATGGCAAGACCATGGCCGGGATGCCCGATTATGTGATCAGGGGATCCAATAAGCGCATGACCGAATTACAGGCCGGGATTCTTTTATCTCAGATGGAACGGGCCAGGCAGGATGCTGACAAACGGTTGGAAAATGCCCTCTACCTGGATTCGAAGTTGAAAGAGATTCCGGGAATCATTCCCTATAAACTTTCTGAGGGAGCCACCCGGTCCTCTTACCATTTCTACCCCTTTCGTTATAAAAAGGAACATTTTGACGGTCTTTCCAGGGATAAATTCAGGGCTGCCATTAGTGCTGAAGGAATTCCCAGTTATGGCGGGTATGGCAAACAATACTTTGATGGACTGATCGAAGAGGCGATCAGTTCAAGGGGATATAAACGGCTCTTTTCGGAACAGCGTCTGAAGAGGTACAGGGAGGAGTTGCATCATCTGCCCGATACTGATCAGTTAACCGGTGAGGGAGTAATGCTTTTCCAAAACATGCTTCTGGCAGATCGCAAGGATATGGATGATATTATTCAAGCTGTTCAAAAGGTATATGAGAACAGAAAGCAACTGATTTAGGGAATCTAATCCGGTTTACTGACACCGACGAAATAGAGATCAAATCCCCCTAGTCCGCCTGGTCTGTTGGAGGAGAAGACCATCATGTTCCGATTATTATCCACCCCTTCATCAAACAGAATAGGCCTGTACTCATCGTATTCGGTATTGATCTCTTCCCCGAAGTTCACAGGAATACTCCATTGGCCATCAATAAATTTTGAATAGTACAGATCAAAACCTCCAAAGCCTCCTGACCGATTTGAGGTAAATACCAGTGTATTCTCGAAGATAAAAGGGCATTTATCATCAGAGTCGGCCGATAAAATGGACTCCTTCTCTACGGTATGTGTTTCTGTTTCCTTAAGTGCTCGGATAATCATGCTATCTGCCACATGGCTGTGGGTGTGGTAGATATTGAAAACCCCATTCTCCCTGTCAGAACAGAAATAGATTTCGCTAAAATCTTTATTAAAGCAGGGGTAGTAGTCGTTGGCCTCCGAATTTAGAAATTCCACAGGAGTACTTTCCGAAAAACCTGTACTATCGGTGTTATATGTAAATCCAATATCAAAGTCTCCACCCACATCGGAGGCATACATCAGTACTAACTTAAAATCATAAACATCTCCTTCGCGATCGTACAATAAATAGGGACCGAATTCATTTCCCTCACCATTGATTTTTTTCACGGCCTGTAGCACTTTTCCATAGTCCTCTGCAAGAATACCCCAATTGTCATAGACATTTGTCACTTTGAGAACTCCGGTAGTCTTATCAAAGTTCACATTCATTGGCTCATAGATTACATCAAAGTCACCCCCATTGCTCTTTCTGTTGGTAGAGAAACAGAAAGGAATCAGGTAGCCCAGTGAAGGTGCCGTGGAGTTGTAATCGTCATACTCGCTGTTAAAGTCCTGTAAGTTAACCGGGGTCTCGGGCAGCTCCCCGTAGTTATAGTTATATCCATGAGGCCAGCATGCTGACAGGGTTAAAGCGATTGCAATGGGCAGGATTTTTATTTTGTGGCGGAGGGTAAACATTGATGGAGAAAGGATAAATTGAGAATAAACTTTATTCAATCGAATAGTAAATCTCTAGTTTTGGTCGTTTACTTTCATCTATAACATCACTTGATGCGAAAAATACCCTCCTAAAACCTTCCTCCGTTATGAGGGATAGCATTAAACCAAAACTTTGTGAAGGAGTCTCATGCATATCTTTAACTAAATCTGTTATATCTATTCTGTAATAATCTTGAAATTGAATTGTGCTTTCAGGTAATGTTTTTTGAGACATTGTTGTGAATTCAGGCTGGTTATTCCATGTAACCGAATTTTCTTCCCAACTTGTAATCACCCTTTGCAAGTAGAATTCATTTGAACCACTCAGAGGATCATGTCCAAAACCATGCGCAGTGTTACCATGTGCAAAGAGCGATATTTTTGCGCTATCAATAAAGGCATTTTCTGGAATAGAGGTAATATTAAAGTCAATAAAACTCCTAGTTACAAAAGGGGTCCCGGATGATGTCCAGGATATTGCAGAGAACTCTTCAGAATCCCCAAAACTTCTGTTGCGGTAATCACCATATGGATAATCTTCGATAAAGGAATCTTTCCCCTCATCTGGACCTGGCTGTAATACTATTTCATATTTAATACCAACATCTTGAATTGTAATGGATATCGTGGCGCTGTCTGCCATCTGATCTGTATGATTATCTGACACCTTCACCAAAACGCTCATAAGCTGAGTTGACTCATAATCAAAACCGAGAGAATCGTTTACTGATAAAATCCCAGTTTGAGAATTGATCTTAAAATAACCTTGTTCATTTGTACCTACTATACTAAATGTTAGACTTTGGTGAATGTCACCATCTATAGCCAGAATAAGCCCTATTTCCTGGCCATTTATGGGATTCTCATCAATACGAAAGTTTTGGTTATTTATTATGGGAGGGAATTCATTTTCATCGGTGACATTGATTTTAATAATTGCCGATGACGCTAATGGTTCCTTATCATGATTATCGGTCACAACAACAGTAATCATGAATTCTGTATTTTCTTCATAATTAATTTTCGTAGGAGAGGCTATTGAAATAATTCCGTTAGATGGATTAATCTCAAATGTGGACTCCAGATTTCCATCGGTGATCTCAAATGAAATTTTCTGGTCTTCATCTTCATCTGAAGCATCAACAGCTCCAATGATAGTTCCTGTGGGACTGTTCTCTTCAACGGAAAATTCCTGGTTAACGATATAAGGCGCAAATTCGTTTTTATCACAGGAATAAAATAGGGTAGATAGACAGAGAGTACATACAAGAATGTTGAGGGTTTTCATGCTTTTTTATTTGTAATTACGATGAATACGCAATTGTTTCTAATATAGGATTAATACGGATGATTTAAATAGATAGTTGCATTGGATTGAGGTTTTTTTAATTCAGCAGGTTAAAAGGTGTTCGGGTTGCTCTCTTTAAATTTCAACCACTCGCGGTGTCTGCGCTCGCAAGGCGGCTCGCCCCTCAAGCCTACCCACAAAACAAATACAAACCATTTAATCCAATCAACATGAAAGCAAATGCCAGTGCTGTTATCCTGGCTCATAATCACCCTAGTGGGAACTTGGGGGCAAGTGATGCTGATATTAGAATTACTGAAAGGGTGAAGGAGGCATTGAAGCTGGTTGAGGTACAACTCCTTGATCATCTCATACTGAATAAAGATGAAGAATTTGGGACTATAGATATTTGATTCTTGAATTTGTTAGTATGCCTGTTAGGATATTTGTAGTTGTATTCTGGTATAATTCTTGTTAAATTCCTAATATGAAAATAACTTCAAGCAGTTGTGAGAAATCATAAAATCTTTTTTTCACTAATTATTGTAATTACATGGTTTTCTTGCCAGGAAAGCAATGCCCAGGTTTCAGGTAGAGTCACTGATGCAAATCAGCATCCCCTTTCCCAGGTTAACATTAAGATTAAGGAAACAGACCGGGGTACACAAACAAATTTTCAAGGAGAATATTCTATAATTGTAAATCCAGGAGACACATTGATATTCTCTCATTTAGGAATGCAACCTGAGGAAATCCGCGTGAAAAGAAGAACCTCCGTGATTAATATAGGGATGATAGCAGTCAGCATTGAAATCGAGGGTGTTGAGATAAAGTCACGGGTGAAGGTAACTACTCGATACAAGAGTCAAAAGGAGCTGTTAAAGGAATACCCTGTGAACAAGAATCTAATCAAGACCTCAAAGGGCATCCTCAACAGGGACCTCTCATCCACTGCCTTCCGCATTGTTGATGGGGAAGACTTATTCTCGGGGGGGATAGATTTTTTCGCAGCCTTGCAGGCCCATATCCCAAGTATGCGAGTAATCAGAGATTCAGGTGGAGTTGCGATATATTTACGACAATATGGATTAAATGCTTATACTGCTCTTTTTGAAGTGGATGGTTTCTTTGGTCCTCCTCCCACCTATTTATCAGCTAATGATATTGATAGAATTGCCGTATTGGAAGGCAGCGCAGCTTTTATGAGATATGGCCCAGATGGAGCTGGAGGAGTCATTGTAGTCAACACCAAAGCACAAACATGGATGGATGACATTGGAGTTGACCGATCAGAGGGCCATCGCCATTTTCTTGATAGCTTAAAAACAGTTAGTCACCTTGAACCCTACAGTCCGTATGTACCTCCTTATCTTGAAAAATTACATAAAGTAAGAAGAGAAACGAAAGCCCTGGCTATTGTTGAGGACCAACAAAAGAGCCATCTCAGCAATCCCTATTATTTTCTAGAAATGTACGAGCTTTTCTTATCTCGTTGGGGCAACAACGAAAATTCTAAAGAGTTGTCTCAAAATATCGCTGATAACTTTTCAGACGATATTCCCGTGCTCAAAGCTTTGGCATATCTACAACAACAGTACGGCAATTATGAAAGTGCTTTGTTATTATACCTGGAAATCTTAAAGTCACAGTCATGGTATGCCCAACCACTAAGGGATGTGGCAAATGCCTATGCCGAGGTCGGAGATTATGAAAAAGCCTGGATGTACTATACCCAGTATATAGACATTATAGAACAGTTGCCCAATGCCACTTTTGATGCTTATGGGGAGGATCTGCTTATCACAACGGAGATGGAGAATCTTCTTGAGCGTAACAAACTGGTTTTTTTTGATCCCTACGAGAAAGTGACTGGCATGGAAGACAGTGACCCGCAAACAAGGCTGGTTTTTGAATGGAACAACCAGGAGGCTGACTTTGAATTGCAGTTTGTGACCCCGGAGGGATATTATGATACTTGGAGCAACAAAACAGGCAAGGATGTATCACAAAATCCGATAGCGGGAAATGGATATAGTAGCCACCAGTTTTTTCTGGGAAAGGAAAACATAGGTTTATGGCAGGTAAATATTGATTATAAAGGAAACTGCTCTGAGCTGCCAACCTATTTAATGGTAACTGTTTATCGCGATTATGGATTGCCAAGTCAACAAAAAGAAATTAAAACCTATAAATTATCGAAGGATCATGATAAGGTGCAACTTTTAACGTTGCAGCAATACTAAACTGAAGTAGTCAAGACCTTCGATATACCCCTCTCCATTTGTTATTCTCCTAAAGTATACTCGTAGGGTAGCATATCCGCAATCCTTAGCTTTGCCATATCTCCATACCAACGAAAGCCGGAAGGATCAAAAAAACCATTCTTCCCCATGAGCACTTTCGACTTAAGAAAATACATCTTACTATACATGGACCCGTAGTGGATACTCAGTTCCTTCTCGTTGAACAGGTATTTGTTGTGGTTATTATCTAGAACTACAATATCATCGTATGTGACATTTGCGTTTGGCATACTGCTTAATGGAAATCCTAATGATGATACATCGAAAGTATATCTACTTATCATGAATCCATTCATTTTTAGACTATTATTCCACAATGCTCTGATAAAGTGCATACAAGATCCCAAATAGGCAGACTCCCTTCTTTCAGAATAAGATAGATCACTTGTTGCCTTAGCTGCCAGATCCTCATTAAATACTATATCTCCCGCAAAATAGACAACCTTTTTGTCATTATCATATTCAAACTTATCAAGATGGTAAGTAATGACATACCCTAATGCTCCATTAACGATTTTAATCGGTTTTCGTGCATACGCTTTCACCGTATCTTTATCTAAGCCATAATTAAAGGTTATATCCTCTTCATTAATGATTTCACATAGCTTTCGATTTCTAGATGTTCCCAAAAACTCACGCCTAAAAAGCTTTAGATAAGCTTTTCTCTTCTTTGCCAGATTTTTTGTCTCTACTTCTACTTCTTCAATTTCAAATACAGAGGGTGATAAATAGATATTTATTGCTTCATTTTTTGGAATTGATTCTAGAACGAAGGTCTGATATCCTATAGCTCTGATAGTTAATGGTTTTGACGCATATTTTGCAATGTTCAACTCAAAATTTCCTTCATCGTCTGAAGCAGTACCAACCAATGTTCTATTAAAATAGACTGCTGCATAAGGTATAGTTGTTTTTGTTTCCGAGTCGTAAACGGTTCCTTTGATGATTTGGCTATAAGCTATTGAGCTAGCCAAAGTAATAAGCGAGATGAGGATGATTTGTTTCATAATGATATGGAGTCAACTGAAATAACTACACCATCAACGAGGGCAAATCAATTTAGTAAAAATCAATGGAATATCATGGATACCCCCCATCCCATTCTCCCGATATGAAAAGGGGGATGGAGCTCCTAGAGAATAAGAAAAGCGACTTCTTATAAAGCCCATATTCAAACAATCTCAACATGCTTAATATCAGAGCATAACTTATAGAGAAGGCCGAAAATAAGCCTCTATCGGCCTCGTTTAATATACAACAAGTAAAATGATGATTTGTTTCAGTATATAAAATGAAAAAAACCGCAAACAACTGTTATTAAGCTGAATGCGGCCTTTCGTCTGTGGGATGTACTGGAATCGAACCAGTGACCTCGTGCCTGTCAAGCACGCGCTCTGAACCAACTGAGCTAACACCCCAAAGTCCCCGGGGGAGAGCAAAGGTAATAATTCAGAGGAATAAGGGCAAAGGCTTTTTTGGGAAATGCCGAGGACCATGGATGACGCAGAATCATTATTATCTTTGCAATTTGAATATCAAGCCAATGAACAAGTTATTGAGCAGGAGTGACGATTCTCAATTCCCCTTCTGGATATTAACAATCAGTATTTTTATCATCTCGGTATTGCCATCCCTCATACAGGATGGAATGTTCATTGACGGGGTTCAATATGCTGCGGTTTCAAAAAACTGGGCAAATGGTCTGGGAACTTTCTGGGTTCCATATCTTAGTCAGAATTGGTATCAGAATTTTCATGCCATGGGCTCAAATGTTTTTCTGGAAAACCCCCCACTTGTATATGCCATTCAGGGCCTGTTTTTTAAGATTTTTGGAGATGGCTTATATACTGAAAGGATCTATGGCCTGTTCATTGCCGTAACAGCAATCTTATTAATTGCAAATATTTGGAAACTGGTTACAAGTGGAAATAAGGATATCCAAAAACTCTCCTGGTTACCGGTCCTGTTCTGGGTGTCTATGCCCATTGTCTTTCGCTCCTATCAAATGAATGTACAAGAAAATACCATGGGTATTTTTATTCTGGCATCGGTATATTTTGTGCTCAAAGGACTGGAGAACAACAAACATACATTTCTGAATATTATACTTGGTGGTATTTTAATTTTCCTGGCTAGTTTATGCAAAGGGGTGACTGGATTATTTCCTCTCGCAACTGTGGCAATGTATTGGATATCAGGTGGAAAGATCAAGTTTCTGAAGGCAGTAGTCTTGTCTTTGATCCTTCTGGTTGTTCCGGTATTACTATTTATTCTTGTTCTATTGAATGACACTGCTCTTGAAAGCTTAACCTTCTATTATCATTCAAGATTACTGCAGCGGATATTTAACGATCCGGTGGTGAACTCTCATTTCCATGTTTTTCTAAGATTGTTTTTGGATCTCTTTCCCATAATAATTGTTACTAGTATCGCATATATTACCAGGCGAAAGAAGTTAAACTTTAATAAGCATATGGAAGCAAGAAGACACATCATCTTCTTTCTATTAATGGGTTTAGCCGGTTCATTTCCCCTGGCACTCACCCTGGTTCAACGAGATTTTTATCTTGGCCCCTCCCTGCCGTTTTATGCATTGGCTTTTGCCCTGTTTGTATCAATTTATGTGGTGGATGGCTTAAAGCAATTCTCGCAGAAAACTCAATTTTTTACGCTATTCAGGGTCTTGGGCATTTCACTTTTGATCGGTGGACTTCTTTATACCGGTTTTCAGGTTGGAAAAGCGGGGCGTGATCAGGAGATACTTCATGATACCTACCTTTTTGGCGAGATCATCGAAGAAGGAACACGTGTTCATTTAGTGGAGAGCGAGGAAGATCACTGGCGGCTTGAATTATACCTTACCAGGTATTTTGATATAAGTCTTGGTGCACCTGTAAAGGATTCCAGATATATCATACGTAGTTTACATGATGCTCCACCTGATGAAGAATTATTTAAGCTCATTCCTACAGATACCAGAGCCTACGAGTTGTACCAGGAAAAATAAGGGATAAACGTTAATCAATAGTTATAGGCAGATTTTTCAAATGCTGTTCCACTTTTGAGTTTATCAAGGTGTTTTTTATTGATAAAGAATGCCATGGAGATATACCACATTCCGGTGCTTTCAAATTCTGAGTAATCGACTGGTTGCCCAAAGTCCACCCCTACAAAAGATGGATTCAGGAAATCTTCCATATAATATTTAAACTTCAACCGGAAGCCCTGCGGGAATTGCACACCTGCAAATAGAGTGGGAATCCAGGAGTTGACCCGGTTACTGTTCCATTCTCTAAATATGACTTTGTTTCCATCTAAAAATTGCTTCTGTTTGTAGTGGAACATCCACTCATACTCTCCTCCTGCAAAAAAGAAGAAATGCTTGTCAAATGATCCCACCTTAAAGGCCAGCGGAAATCCCAGGGCATAACTACGGCGCTTAATTTTTGTGCTTTTGTTCCAGTGTTGATGTTCAATATCGATATCTGAAAATCCAACATTTTGATAGTAATCTTCTACGATGAAACCCACATTCCTGATTCCAATTCCGGCAAACAGGCCAAAATGATCGTTAAAATCCAGGTTGACATGCTGCTGGGTATGAAGGAAGAGAGTGAATCGCATATTGGTATTCACATCAACACCATTGAATTTTACATCTGCACCGGATAAGATGAACTCAAAACCATTGGAGTGATATATCTTTTTTTGAGCGCTGGTTTCGAAGGAGATTATTGCTAGAATGAAAATAAGAATGGAAATTTGTGGTTTCATGATCAGACCGATTAGTTGTGCAGTACGAAAGATATATAAATTCAAGTTACTCAGATATTCTTAATAATCCATATCCAGCTGGGTTAGATTGTCCTTAATTGCTGCCTCGAATTCCGACATTAACATGCGAAGGATGGGATGATCAACCTTAAATTGGTAACTATCTATTTGCCAGACTGGTAAAATCTTGGGAGAGGTTCCTGTTATAAAACCAGATTCCATGTGATCCAGTTCGCTTAGTTGAACTGGCCTTTCGACAATAGGCACTCCCTTTGCATGGCATATCTTAAATACATATTTTCGGGTAATGCCAAGCAGAATATCTTTTTCAGGAGGCGTGATCAGCTGCTGATTCTGATCTATGAAAAACAGGTTAGACCGACTTCCTTCAGTAACCTGTTTCTGATCGTTAAGCAGGAGTGCTTCATAAACCCCATGATCCCTGATGTACTGATTGACCGATACCCTGAATTGGTTATCCCATTTTTTGATACCCGGATTGGGCCTGATATGGGGGTAGGTTACCAGTTGAACGCCACTCAGATAAACGCAGCTTTCAGGGTAAAAATAGGGGACAAAATAACAGAGGAGCTGGCTCTGGTTCTCCTCACTATGTTGCAGGCAAATTCTGATATTTCCAATCTTGAAATCGTTGTTTGATTGTAATAACCTGAGGCTTTCAATAATTCGCCCGGAACCGGGAAACTGCAAATCTGTTCCGGATATTGAATCCCGAAGCCGTTTCAGATGGTCCTCAAGGAAAAGAACCTTTCCATCCATCAACCTCACCACTTCATAGTAGATATCGGTGGATATATTGGGATTGAACTCCGATACATCCTCCGAAACTCCATTGATTACGTATGTCTCTCCAAGTATCTTTCCTGTTATCATTCAGCCCTGATGGAGGTAGCTGGATTCATCCTGGAAGCTTTAACTGCCTGCCAGCTTACGGTGATCACAGCTATGGTTAGTGATAACAACAAAGATATGATAAAGGTCCAGAACGGGAACGGTATGCGATAGGTAAAATTTTGCAGCCATGGTTGGATCACAAAATAGGAGACTGGCCATGCAATCACATTCGATATGATCACCCATTTGGAAAACTGAACCAGAAATATGGTTAATATCTGGTTTTGAGAGGCTCCCATTACCCTCCTTATACCGGTTTCGCGGGTTCGTTTCGCTGTCATAAATGCAGAGAGTCCCAGGAGACCCAGGGCTGCTATAAAAATTATAAGTATGGTGAAGGAAATAACCAGGGCAAATACAATCTTCTCCTCCTCATACAAGGCATCCAGTTCATCGCTTAAATAGCTGTATTGAATGGGGTAGGCTGGATTGAATTCATCGCGTTTCTCTTCTATCCAGGACAGTGCTTCCTGCATTTGATCTCTGTTTACCCGAACATGCAGTTGCCTCATGAATTGTGTATTCTCAAGGCACCTTAACACCAATGGTTCTATGGGGTTGTGCAGCGATCCATAATTGAAGTCCTTCACAACTCCTATTATTTCAGCTTCCGGATTATTGGCTCCCTGGATATTCACTCCCATAATAAACTTCTTTCCCAGGGCATCGTCTCCCCATTGCATGTCTTTAACCAGTGCTTCATTCACCACCACAGAATTGGTTTGGTCGGATCCAAACTCTCTGTCATAAAACCGACCTGCCACAAGTGACATCCCCATTGCATCCAGGTATTCATAATTAACAATGATATTATTAAAGATTTTTTCCTGCATTTCTCCAGTGATATCCTCAGCTGTCATCACATTTTTACCGGTAAACCTTCCTGGTGCGGTAGTAGATAGAGCTGTTTCCTGTATAGCAGGGTGACGTTCGATCTCTTCCATAAATGCAGTTGCATTGTTTACCACTGTGGTATCATTGAGTGAAATTAAAAGTATCTGGTCTTTATCGAATCCCAGGTCTTGGGTTTGAATAAAACGCATCTGCATTGATATAATGATTGATCCGATAACCATTACTGCCGAGATGAGAAACTGTACAATCACCAGCCCTCTTCGCAGCCAACCACGGTCGGAGGAGCTAATCCCATTTCCCTTTAGAATTGAGACCGGATTAAAGGAGGCGAGGTACATGGAAGGATATAGGCCTGAAAGTAGACCGGTTAGAACAGATACCCCAATCATAAAGAGGATGACCATAGGTTGAAACAGAATCTTCCAGTCAAATGATTTTGAAGTAAGGTCATTGAAAAGAGGCAATACCAGAATGGTAATTACTGCAGCCAGAATTCCGGCGGCGATGGACATGGCTACCGATTCTCCAAGGAATTGAGCACGCAATCGATTTTTACCCGCTCCACCTACTTTCCTGATGCCGATCTCTTTGCTTCTGTTGGTGGCCCTGGCAGTGGTCAGGTTGGTATAATTGATACTGGCTATTACTACTAGCAACACGCCAATGATCCCCATGATATAGACATAATTCATGTTTCCTTTAGGACGATCATAGGAGAGCTCATCCTTTTGGAAATGAACATCGGCCAGGGGCGTAATGCGGAGATCGAAACTGGCTTTGATTTGTTCACCCAACTCGGCCATGTATTTATCATAGAAGTCAGGAAATTTAGAAAGTATCATATCCGGCGTTGTATTTTCCGCCATAAGGATGTAGGCATAGGTGGACACATTCCAGAATGAATTGGCGCTCCGGTCATTAAATCGCTCGCTACCAATTCGTTCTTCTATGGTGGCTGACGACATAAGCCCGTTGAATCTTAAATGTGTATTTGTAGGAAGGTCCCTGAAAACACCCGTAATGGTGTAGTTTGAACCATCCAGCGCTTTCATGCTTTCACCTATCACATCCCAGGTACCAAAATACTTATTTGCGAGTGTTTTGCTTATCACCATTGTAAAGGGTTCTTTCAAAGCGGTTAAGGGGTCTCCTGCCAGAAAAGGAATGGTGAATATTTTGAATATGGTTGAATCGGCAAAAGCGAGACTGTCCTCTTTAAATGCATTTTCTTCCTTTTCGAAATAGAGGTTGGGTTGAGGAAGGATTCTGGCGTAGGCTTCCACCTCTGGATATTCATCCTTCAGGGTTGGTGCCAGTGGAATCTGGACAATGGCTATCTGATCCAGTTTTTCGTTAATAAAAAAGTCGGCTTCCAGTCTGTAGATCCGCTCATAATTTTCATTGTGCTTGTCATAGGTAACCTGATCCTGAATGTAAATGAAAATCAGTATGGAGGCAGTGATCCCTACGGCTAAACCAAACAGGTTTAATAGTGTAAAGAACTTATCCCTTACAGCATTTCTGGCCAGGGAGAGGAAGTAATTTTTTAATAAGGACATTGGAGTGAAAGTTTATGGTTATGCAATCAATAGAGACTCCAAGCATAGTGCCAAATTGAGCAATACTCATATTATCAATAACATAACCTTGTCTATGTCTACTGAGAGTGTCCGGTTTCGTAATTTAGATGTCCGATAACGGGCATTTGAAGTATCGTTTTAAAGTATTAATATATTTATTATTTTTACGCCACCTAAAATGGTGACTGTATCTTCTATGAGTAAACTGATCTTTTTTATCGATGATGACAAGATGATCCTGAATCTGCTGGAGTATACCTTCCAGAGCAGGCAGGACTATGATGTGATTTGTTACCAGACCGGTGAGGAGTGTCTTGAAAACATGACCCAGAAACCAAGTCTTATTGTACTCGATCATGTGTTGGCAGGCATGGGAGATAATACCCTGAATGGAATGGAAACCCTGTTGGAGATAAGGAAGGTCGATAAAGATGTTCCGGTGGTAATTCTTACAGGTCAGGGAGACGAAAGCCTGCTTACCAAATTTATGGAAGCCGGTGCCAGCAGGTATCTGACAAAAGACGATTTTTTCATAGATTCACTCATCGAAACCATCCAACAGGTACTTACGTGATCTTATCTATTCTCATAATTCTCATGCGATAACGATTTAATAGGCTATGAGTCATTAATTAATGGGGCCGTTTTGTTTTTTTATATGAGATAAATTTCTACTTTTGCACTCCCAAATTAGAGGATTGTGAGCAAACGGGGATCATATGCAATACGCATTTCGGGTTTAGGAGACGGGGATCACGATTTTCCATTTGAGTTAGATCAACAGTTCTTTGCTTTATTTGAGAATCCGGAAATTAAGAAAGGAATGGTGCAGGCCAAGGTTCTTTATGAAAAGAGAGTCGGAATTCTTGCACTTCATTTTGATCTGTCTGGAGAGGTGGAAGTGATTTGTGATCGCTGCCTCGAACTTTTTATGGCTCCCATAGAAACAGTGCAGACCATTTTTATAAAGTTGGGGGAAGCTGCAGGGGAGGTAGACGACGATGTGATCATCATTGCAAGAGATGAGCACGAGATTGAGATTGCGCAATACATGTATGAATTTATCATACTGGCACTTCCTTATCAGCGAATTCATCCGGAGGATAAGGACGGAAATAGCTCCTGTGAACCCTCGATGTTGAAGAAACTGGAAGCTCACACAGTAAATGATCCGGATCAGAATAGCAAGTCAGATCCCAGGTGGGATGCATTAAAAGGAATAATTGAAAAAAATAAGTAGATATGGCACATCCGAAAAGAAAAATCTCTAAAACCAGAAGAGATAAAAGAAGGACCCATTATAAGGCTGAGGCTCCAACCCTGTCAACTTGTTCTACTACTGGAACAGTTCATGAGCGTCACCGTGCATATTATGTAGACGGGAACCTTTATTATAAGGGAAAGCTTGTTATTGATTCAGAAGCTGACTTAGCTTAGTTCCTGTAGCCACCTGGGTGGCAATATAGTTACCAATGCAGATTGGAATCGATATTATGGGGGGCGATTACGCCCCCGGTTCCACAATACGTGGATCAATTCTTGCAAGGGAAACTTTGTCCGATAATGTAGAAGTTATCCTTATCGGTGACCAGGATCGTATTTCCCATTACGCTGAAGAAAATCACCTTGATTTAGCCGGTCTTACCATTTTACATACACCTGATTCTGTGGGGATGGAAGATTCTCCCCTGAAAGCTTTTAAGGAAAAACCAAAAGCCAGCCTGTTTCTGGGCAGTCATTTGCTCGCCGACCACTCAATTGATGGTTTCTGTAGCGCAGGAAATACCGGAGCCATGCTTGTGGGCGCCATGCAAATTGTCACCTCTATTCCAGGTATCATACGCCCTGCAATAGCTGGCCAAATCCCAAACGTTGGAGGACAGCAATCTGTTTTGCTCGACGTGGGACTGAATCCGGATGCCCGCCCTGATGTTTTATACCAGTATGGCACCATTGGTACCATTTATTCAAAACTGGTGA
>JAOZUK010000028.1 GCA_029938715.1 Bacteroidales bacterium
AGGACATGGCCCCTGTGACAAAGCGCTTCATGATTTTCTCCACCGGTTCAACTTCCTCAATGGAGATGGGATTCCTTTTATAGTCAAGCAAACCCCTCAGGAAGGTAGGGCGGGTTGTTTCACAATCCACCAACATGGCATATTCCTTGTATTTTTTGTAGTCCTTATTCCTGGTACTCCACTGGAGCAGGGCAACCGATTCGGGGTTCCAGGCATGATGCTCCCCATTCTTCCGGTATGCATATACCCCTTCTGTGAGGATCATGGAGTGTACATCCTCGGTGTAAGCTCTTCGGTGGGGGATCAGTATTTCTTCAGCTATTTCCTCCAGTCCAATTCCGCTCAGCCGGGAAACGGTGCCTTCAAAATATTTGTCAATGACCGATGTGGAAATTCCTATGGCCTCAAAGATCTGCGCTGCCCGGTAACTCCTCAGGGTGCTGATCCCCATTTTTGACAAGATCTTCAACAACCCCTTATTGACGGCCAGGATGTAATTCTGCTGGGCTTTGTCAAAATCCTGCTGGATGGCCCTGGTTTTCACCAGTTGTTCAATTACCGCAAAACTCATATATGGATTGATGATACTGGCTCCATATCCGAATAACAGCGCAAAATGCATGACCTCACGTGGTTCCGCCGATTCAACCACGATATCGATTTGCATTCGCTTCCTGCAATTGATCAGGTGATGGTGCACTGCCGATACAGCAAGCAGCGAGGGGATGGGAGCCCGATCCTCGCTTATATCCCTGTCGGTGAGGATAATGTAATTATTGCCTTCATCCACAGCCTGCTCTGCCTGTTTACATATATCATCCACAGCCTCTTCCAGGCCTTTGGCTCCATTTTTTGCATCGAAATGCATGGTAAGGACACGGTTTGAAAAACCCTTATATCTCAGGTTTTTTACCACCTGGAAGTAGGTGTTGTTAATAACCGGGCTCGTGAACTTTACCATTTTTGCATGGTTGGGTGTCTCGTCCAGCACATTGTCCTGCAGAGAACCAAGGTAACCGGTAAGTGTCATTACCATCTCTTCCCGGATGGGGTCGATGGCAGGATTGGTAACCTGTGCAAACAGTTGTTTGAAATAGGAGAACAGCCTGTAGGGTTTTTTACTCAGCACCGTAGTGGGGACATCATTACCCATTGAGCCGATGGGTTCTTTACCCGATTCAGCCATGGGTTTGATAATGGTCTCAATATCCTCGCGACTATAGTTAAAGGAGGTCTGATATTGTTCATAGGCATCTCCAAGTCCGGGGGGAATGATATTACCGGCCTGGATCTGCTCCAGGTTCACCATGTTTCTCCTGATCCAGTCCAGGTAAGGATGCGCTGAAGCCAGCTGCTCCTTAAGCTCCTCATCTCTGTATATCTTCCCTTCCTGCACATCAACCAGGATAATTTTCCCTGGCTTCAGTCTGCCTTTTTCTCTGATCTCCTCCGGATTGAAGGTCTGAACCCCCACTTCGGAACCCATCACCATCAAATCGTCCTTGGTAATAATATACCTGGAGGGGCGTAATCCGTTCCGGTCAAGCATTCCCCCGATATAACGTCCGTCACTAAAGATCAGTGACGCAGGACCATCCCAGGGCTCCATAAAGGCAGAATGGTATTGATAAAATGCTTTCAATTCGGAGGAGATGGGATTTTTCTCATTCCACGACTCAGGGATCAGGATGGACATGGCATAGGGGAGCGATTTTCCGCTCATGATCAGGAACTCAAGCGCATTATCCAGCGATGCCGAGTCACTTTTATCAGGTTCAATCACCGGGTAGATCTTCTCCAGGTCACCCAGTACATCCGATTTCAGAATCGACTCCCTGGCCTGCATCCAGAATCGGTTGCCTTTCACTGTATTGATCTCCCCGTTATGGGCCAGCATGCGGAAGGGTTGTGCCAGATCCCAGCTTGGAAATGTGTTGGTACTGAATCTGGAGTGTACAAGGGCAATTGCACTCTCCATACGTTCATCCTGAAGGTCAAGAAAATACTCTCCCAACTGCTCGGATGTAAACATTCCTTTATAAATCAACACCTTGGTTGAAAGGCTGGGCAGATAGAAGAAGCTTTTTTGCTTTAGTTTGGAAGCCGCTACATATTTTTCAACTCTTTTGCGAATAATATATAATTTCCGTTCCAGTTCCACCTGCGGAAGGTCGGCACCCAGCAGAATTTGCTTTATGTTGGGTTCGGCACTCCTGGCAATATCCCCGATGGTGCTGTTGTCCCTGGGGACCTCCCGAAAACCAATAAAATTGACGCCCTCATTATTTACAAACTGTACCAGAATCTCTTCGCAATTTTTTGCTTCTGCCGGATCCTGTGGCAGGAAGACCAGGCCGGTTCCAAACTGACCTTCGTGTGGAATGGAAAATCCCTGCATCAGGTAAAAGTCCCTGGGAATTTGGATCATTACTCCTGCGCCGTCGCCCGATTTACTATCCGATCCTTCTGCTCCCCTGTGGGTCATATTCACCAGGGTTTCCAATCCACGCCTGATAATGTCGTGTGATTTCTTCCCTTTCAGATTTGCTACAAATCCGATTCCACAATTATCATGCTCAAATGCACTTCTGTATAATCCTGCCTGTACAGGTCTCTCTTTTTCCATCGCAACCGCTGCTTTGTTGGTGTATCTATAAAAAAACCGTTCTCTGCTTATTCTGAGAACGGCCTTTCAATATTTCAGTTCATACCATTCTCATCCGGACCCATTGATCCTCTTAATCACATGCTTGTTTATTGGATTTGAATGTAAATTCATCTGTTTTTTGCTAAGCGCAAAGATACGGAATTATATTACGAATCAAAACAAATTAAGGTTTCTAAACTATATATTGACGGCCTAAACCTGTTAATAACTTTTAAATTGAAAGAGGTCAGCCCATTTAGAATGATACACCGACTACCACATGGAATTGCTCTCTTTGAGGGTTCCAGATAAGAGAGACATTTAGAGGAATAGAGAATTTGTCGGTAATCTCGATATCTTGAGATGCGGAAAGTCCTATATTACATACATTGAAATTGCCATCACTGGTATGCCATCCATCACCTGCACCAGCAAAAAGACTGAAATACTTGAATCCATATCCAAGTTCAAAATACATATCTGAGCCGGCAGATCCTGCTGACCCCGCTTGATTCAGGACGTAATTGGCCCCGATTGAAATACCTTTGATTTCATAACTCAGGTTTATTTCGAAGGCGTGGGATCCATTTTCTTTTGAGTAATCGAAATAATTGGTGCCCGGGAAATAATAGTCTGTTATTCCAACTGACAATCCAAAATCAAATCCATAAGAGAGGTAAAGATCTGCCTCTGCGCCCTCATTGGATGTGAAGCAATAGGACCCCCAGCCTCCCATTGAGAAATTGCCAAAGGCAACTTCCATATAGGGTTGGATGGCCGGGCCTGTTCCAAATTTGGTACCTCGCCATAGATAACTGCTTACCAGATCTCCTCCTACGCTGAATGGGGATGATGATTCCTCTTCCTGGGCTTTCAGATTCAAAGGAACCATCATCAAACTGACTACCAATAGTGTCAATTCTCCTCCACTCGCATGTCTCCTTTTCATAATTGTAAATTTCAGGGTTAGAATAATTATAATTCGAAACAAAACTACGAATATATTTTACAGACCCTATAAAAAATGAGGTTAAAAGTATTAAATAGATATATATTGTAAGATGACCCCCATATAAAAAGGGGGTGCATAAAATAAATATGTAAATAATTGAATAGAGCCCCTTTATTATAATTATGTAAATCCCTCTCTTCACCTTGATAGGTTGATTTCAATTTCTTAAATTGAGCACCCACTTCGTTAATACCGATCCATTATGAAAATTTCCTATAAGTTTTTACTAATTGTTTGGATGTTGGGTGCAGGTTCTATGGCTTACGGTCAAAAGACAGCGCTTTTGCTTGTGGATATTCAGGACTTTTACTTTCCAGGGGGACGTGTTCAACTGGAAAATCCTGAAATGGCAGGCATGAATGCAGGACTCATACTGGACCATTTTCGGAAATGTGAACTTCCGGTCTACCACGTTCGTCATAATTTTGAACCAGGAGGGAACATACATCAATATGTGAAGCCCGAAGCAGGAGAACCAGTCTTTTCCAAAGACCAGGTGAATGCTTTTTTGGATACCGAATTACTGGGAATGCTACAGGCTGATTCTATAGAACAGCTGGTTATATGCGGCATGCAAACCCATATGTGTGTGGAGGCTGCTGTCAGGGCTGCTCACGACCTGGGCTTTTCGTGCCTGCTGGTAACCGATGCCTGTGCAACCAGGGCACTTCAATACGAGGAAAACATCATTCCCGCAAAGAATGTGCATTACTCCACCATTAAGACCCTGCAGGATAGTTATGCCAGGGTAATTACTACTGAAAATCTTATCAAGGAGTTTAGCAGGTAAAGGCATCCAGGCGAACATGTTTAATCATTTATACTAACTTTGATTCCTGGAGTTAATTGGAAATTAATTTGAGAAGATTGATTAGATGAGTAGGGAAATTTATGCAGATATACAGAGTGTTCTGACCCGGGAGGCCGATGCCATCCGATCCATACCGCTTACCGACGCCTATGAAGAGGTGATAGAGTTAATAGTTAATCGGGTGCATGGAAAGGGAGGCAAAGTGATTGCCAGTGGCATGGGAAAAGCCGGACATGTGGCCAACCATATGGCCACCACCCTGAGCTCAACGGGAACACCTTCTCTTTTTATTCACCCCAGTGAAGCTCAGCATGGCGATCTGGGTATCATCAGGGAAAATGATGTCCTGATTGTATTGTCCAATTCCGGGAAAACCCGGGAGATATTGGAACTGGTAGAACTTACGGATGCACTTCATTCGGGCATTCCTGTGGTGGTTATTACAGGGAATCCGGATGGTCCACTGGCACAACAATCGCAGATGGTTCTGTTTACAGGGAATCCTGAGGAGGTTTGCCCCCTTGGACTAACACCCACCACCTCTGCCACTGCCATGACTGTGATTGGAGATGTACTGGTGGTATTATTAATGAAGAGGATCGGATTCAAATCTTCCGATTATGCCAGAAGGCACCATGGAGGGTACCTGGGACAAAAATCGAGGGAGTCGGGCAATGAGAATTAGCAGGGGAGCTTCCGCCGGACTTGTAATTGATATCCAGGAAAGGCTTTTTCCGCACATGGCACAGTATGAGAATCTGCTCAAAAAGTGTCTGATTCTGATCGAGGGACTTAAAATTCTGGGTGTTCCACTTTTTGTAACTGAACAGTACCCCAAAGGGCTGGGGCACACCATTGAACCTGTTGCCCTTGCACTGGGAACAAATCCTGCCGTTGAAAAATCCACATTTTCATGTTGCGATGAACCTGAGTATCTCAAGGTCCTGGAGGGTTCTGAACGTAATACGCTGATTATCTGTGGAATTGAAGCACACGTCTGTGTGATGCAGACGGTAGTTGACCTGGTGGCTGCGGGGTTCACTCCGGTTGTTGTTGAGGATTGTATCTCCTCCAGAGATATAGAAGATAAACGGGTGGCCATCCATCGGATGCGTAGCGAAGGCGCTGTGATCACCACCTGCGAATCGATTCTTTTTGAAATGACAAGGGTTTCCGGGACCGATGAATTTAAGGCCATATCGCGCCTTGTAAAATAGGTTGAATGATGTCACATATTTTCACTGTAGGAGAGACCATCCTCGATATTATTTTTAAGGATAAAGAACCTAAGACTGCCCGTCCGGGCGGATCTTCATTTAATGCATCCATCACACTGGGTCGCCTGGGGGCGCCCATCACTTTTATCAGTGAAATGGGTAACGACCGGGTGGGGGACCTGATCCTGGATTTCATGGTTGAGAATGGGGTGGATGCAGATTATGTTGCCAGGTATAGTGAGGGGCAGTCTGCCATCGCACTGGCTTTTCTTAATGAGAAAAGCGATGCCGAGTATCAGTTTTATAAAGATTACCCCCACCAGAGGCTGGCAGTTGATTTTCCCGAGTTTGCTTCCAATGACCTCCTGATGTTTGGATCCTTTTATGCCCTTAATCCCGGCATAAGGCCCAGGGTTAAACTACTGCTAGAGAAGGCTCAGAAGGCTGGAGCCACCATTGTTTATGATCCGAATTTCAGAAGTACCCATGCTCCGGAACGAGCCGATTTGATAGATGTAATTAAAGAGAACATGGGATTTGCATCCATTGTCAGGGCCTCGGATGAGGATCTGGTAAATATTTTTGAAGTTGATAATCCCGATGATGCATGGGAACAGATCCGGTCTCTCACCCAGGTATTGATCTATACTGCCAATGCCAATGGAGTATACCTTCGGACGGAGAAGCTGAAGTTTCGCATGGAGGTAGAGCAGATTGAGCCTTTGAGTACAATAGGTGCGGGAGACACGTTCAATGCCGGAATTTTGTATGGCATCTGGAGAAATGGATATGGAAGGAGGCAAATTTCTGAATTGGATCAATCCCAATGGGAAGAACTCATTGGGAATGCCATCCGGTTTTCCCGGGAAGTCTGCCTGAGTTATGACAACTACCTGCCACTTGAATATGCAAAAGAGGTAAAAGAAAAAAACAAGAAATGAAAAAGAACCCATTAGGAAAATCGAAGTTACTGGTTTCTCCCATCACCTTTGGAGCCTGGGCCATTGGAGGCTGGATGTGGGGAGGATCGGAGAAAAAAGATTCAATAAGGGCCCTGCACGCCTGCCTGGATCATGGCATCACCTCCATTGACACAGCTCCAATTTATGGATTTGGTCAGTCGGAACAAATAGTTGGTGAGGCTATTAAGGGTAAACGTGATCAATATGAAATCATGACCAAGGCCGGAATGCGGTGGAAAAACACCCTGGGTGAGTATTTCTTTACTACAACTGATAACGATGGAAAACAGCGTGAGGTATATAACTATTCGGGCCGGGACAGCATCATCGCTGAGTGTGAAGATAGCCTAAGAAGACTGGGAACCGATTACATCGACCTCTATCAGATTCACTATCCCGATATTACCACCTCCATTGAAGAGCCCATGGAAGCTTTCCAGACGCTGCTTGACCAGGGAAAAATCAGGGCGGCAGGAGTCAGCAACTATTCTTTGGACCAGATGAAACTGGCCGATGGTGCGGTTTTACTCAGTTCCAACCAATTGCCTTATAGCATGGTGCGCAGGGAAATAGAAGAGGATATTGTTCCCTGGTGCCTTGAGAATAGTTGTGGAATCCTGGCCTATAGTCCCTTGCAGCGTGGATTACTTACGGGGAAAATCACCGCGGATCACTCTTTTGCTCCTGGAGATACCAGACCCGATACACCCCATTATAAGAGGGATAACCTGGTTAAGATCAACCAGTTTTTGGATGATATCAGGCCGCTGGCTGAAGAGAAAGGTGCCACACTCTCCCAGCTTGTCATCGCCTGGACCCTTCGCCAGCCAGGAATTACAGTTGCATTGGTGGGGGCCAGAAATGAAACCCAGGTCATAGAGAATGCGGGTGCTGCCAGCGTGGAGCTTTCAGAATCAGAAGTTGGAATGATCAATGCTAAGCTGGAGACATTGAAGCCTAAGTTGGAAATTGAGTGATCACTTCCCGACCTGGAGCCGATCTGAAAGGTGATCCCTGTTGAGCATCAATCCCTTATTCCAGTTTTCCTGGTACACCTGAACAATGTTTACCTGGTCCTCAAAGGTTTGGGTCAGAATAGAGTTATATACCATGTAGTCGGTGGGTGTCATAACCTGATCCGATTCCAGATAGCACCAGATGGCATCTGCTTCAGGCTCTTTCCCCAGGTAATCCAGTTCCATAAGCTCACCGTTCACCTCAAGGGAGAAGTGGTCAAGAAGGTAAACCATAAGCAGACTGTCAGCGTCTGGTGATTCCAGTTCTGTGGCCAGTTGGGTGTGAATACCCTCCCGCTCAAATAGCGCACGGTCCAGGTCATCGGGAAAAATCCTCATAGAAATTTCAATCCGGTCCGATTCAGGATTAAACCTTACTTCGGTGAGGCTTACATAAAACTTATGCAAGGACCAGCTCCCCAATACCAGGAGCAAAAAGAGGAAAAACAGAATCCTGCTTTTATATTTTTGACACCTCATGTGTATGCTTTAAAACACAAAGATGCCAATTCTTTTATTAACTTTGGTCATTAAAAAAAAATCTTTGGCTCATGAGAATAATCACATTTACCCTGGTTCTGGGAGTGGGGCTATTGGCTCTTAAAGCTCAGGAACAGAGTGACCCTTCAAACAATAAATTCAGGCAGATGCACAACGAGTTTGCCACACCCAACGCTTACAGAACTGCTTCTGGTGCACCCGGACAACTATACTGGCAGCAGGAGGCCAATTATAAGATTTCCATTGAGCTGGATGATGAAAACCAACGGATTTCAGGGAGTGAGGAAATTGAGTATATCAATAACTCTCCCGATCCTTTGAACTATCTCTGGGTGCAGCTTGATCAGAATGTAAGACAAAAGGAGAGCCTGAGCAAACTGATCACTCCGTTTCAGTTGGATGAGAGAATGAACAGCTATATGCTTAGCCGGTTTATGAGCGAGTTTGACGGCGGATTCCATCTCGAGCATGTGGGCGACGGTGAAGGAAATACAGTGCCATACACCGTAAATTATACCATGATGCGCATTGATCTGCCGTCAACGCTCGAGCCTGGAAAGTCAGTGGACCTGGAAATAAAGTGGTGGTATAACATCAACGATCGCATGAAAGATGGCGGAGGTCGTTCGGGAATGGAGTATTTCGGTTCAGATGATAACTATATCTATACCATTGCCCAGTTTTTCCCACGGATGGCAGTCTACAGCGAAGTAGAAGGCTGGCAGAACAATCAGTTTCTGGGCAGAACCGAATTTGCATTGCCTTTTGGGGACTATGAAGTGGAGATTACTGTTCCCTCCGATCACGTGGTGGGAGCAACCGGAGTTCTTGTGAATGCAGAGGATGTACTCTCTAAAGAGGGGATGAACAGATATCAAAAGGCCCATAAGTCGTTCGGGAAACCTGTGGTCATTGTTAGCGAGGAGGAGGCTATTGTCGCAGAAAAGAGAAGAACGGATCAGAAAAAAACCTGGAAGTTCCATGCCGAGAATGTTCGGGATTTTGCTTTTGCCAGCTCCCGGAAGTTTATTTGGGATGGCATGGCTGTGGATTTTGGCGGGCGGACTGTGCTGGCTACCTCACTCTATCCAAAGGAGGGAAATCCTCTGTGGGAGAAGTATTCCACACGGGTGGTGGCGCACACCCTCAATGTCTACTCACGGCTCACCTTCGATTATCCTTACCCGGTAGCCTATTCGGTACATACCAGACAGATTGGAATGGAATACCCGATGATCTGTTTTAACGGAGGGCGTCCTCTAGCTGACGGAACCTATTCGGAGCGTACTAAGTGGGGCATGATTGGTGTGATCATCCATGAAGTGGGACATAACTTCTTTCCAATGATTGTAAACTCGGATGAGCGCCAGTGGACCTGGATGGACGAGGGCCTGAATACTTTTCTACAGGGAGTGGCGGAACGGGAATGGGATCACAATCATCCTTCGCCCAAGGGGAACCCCGCAAATATTGTCAGTTATATGAAGGGCGATCAATCCAACATTGCACCCATTATGACCAATGGCGAACTCACCATGCAGTTCAACAACAATGCCTATGCTAAACCTGCCACCGGTCTGAATATTCTGAGGGAGTCCATTATGGGCCGGGAGCTCTTCGATTTTGCTTTTAAGCAGTACGCACAACGCTGGATGTTCAAGCATCCTACCCCTGAAGATTTCTTCAGGACCTTGGAGGATGCATCGGCCATTGACCTGGACTGGTTTTGGCGAGGTTGGTTCTATACCACCGATTATGTGGACCTTTCTCTGGATCAGGTGACAGCCTATACCATGGCTTCCGGGAATCCTGAAGATCAGAAGATTATGGAGAAGAAGGGGGCAGAATCAATACCTGAAGAGATCGCTGTGCAGAGAAACCGTGCTTCCATGAAATCCATGGTAGAATCTGATCCTGACATGCGGGATTTCTACGATGATTACGATCCTTACCAGCCAGAGAAGTACGACAAAGAGGCCTACAACAGGTATTTAAACTCGTTGAGCCCTGCAGAGAAAGCATGGATATCCAGGGAGAACATCTACTATCAGCTCGATTTTTCAAATCTTGGAGGAATGGTTATGCCATTGATACTACAGTTTGATTTTGCCGACGGAACCAGTGAGATCAAAAGGATCCCGGCCGAGATATGGAGCAGGAACAACTTGAAGACTTCCAAAGTATTTGTGTTTGATCAGGAGGTGGTGGCTGTCACCCTCGATCCTTTCCAGGAAACGGCGGATTGTGATACTGGCAACAACCACTGGCCTCCAGAAACTGTGGAGAACCGGTTTGAGTTGTATAAAAGCTCCTACAGAAGATCGGGTGGATCAAACCCCATGCAGAAACAGTAGGATCAGAGCAGTATGTTATCGATGTAAGCCATCTCGTCTTTTGAAAATGAGAGGTTATGCAGGGTAGCAGTATTGGCCAGCAGCTGATCGACCGAGCTTGCCCCGACGAGCACCGAAGTAATCTGTTTTCTGCTAAGAATCCATGCCAGGGCCAGCTGTGCCAGGGTCTGGCCACGTTGCTCAGCATGCTGGTTCAACGCTTTTACTTTTACCATGACTTCCGGGTCCAAATGTTCCTTTTTCAGGAAGATGCTTTCACCTGCCACCCTGGAATCTTCCGGAATTCCGTTCAGATACCTGTCGGTAAGTATACCCTGTGCAAGTGGACTGAAGGGGATACATCCGACCCCGTGTTTTTCAAGAACATCAAGCAATCCATCTTCCACCCACCGGTCAAACATATTATAACGGGGTTGGTGGATCAGGCAGGGAGTACCCAGTTTTTTAAGTATTTTCACTGCTTTGGTGGTCTGCTCGGCACTGTAATTGGAGATGCCCACATAGAGGGCCTTCCCCTGTTGAACTGCACTGTGCAATGCCGTCATGGTCTCCTCCAGGGGAGTCTCCGGATCAGGCCTGTGTGAATAGAAGATATCCACATAATCGAGCCCCATCCTTTTAAGACTCTGATCCAGGCTCGACAGCAAGTATTTCCTGCTTCCCCACTCCCCATAAGGTCCTTCCCACATCAGGTAGCCCGCTTTCGTGGAGATAATCAATTCGTCGCGGTGCTTTCCTAATTCTGACTTAAGAATGTTCTTCAGATTGATTTCAGCACTTCCGGGAGGGGGCCCATAATTGTTGGCCAGGTCAAAATGTGTGATGCCCAGGTCGAAGGCTTTAAGCAGAATCTCTTTCATTTTATTGAAATCATCCATTCCACCGAAATTATGCCAAAGTCCAAGCGAAACTGCAGGTAACAGCAGTCCACTGCTTCCACACCTGTTGAATTTCATATTTTCGTAACGGGAGGTTGATGCAAAATAGGTCATAACGACTGATTTTAATATTGGATTAGTTTTTAAATAGCGGAATCTTATAATAGATGGAATAGGAGAAACCAAAATTTCTATTATTTGTACCATTCCCATAGCCGGGTATCAATGCCGGGGTGATTTTAGGATCCATATCCTGGTTCAGAAGAAACTTAAAGCGCACCATCCATCCCAGGAACAGGTTGGGAAGCACTTCAGCCCTGAGGCCTCCTACCAGTTCGACCCAGTGCCCACGCAGACTCGATTCATAGGATTCCAGGACCATATCGCCCCAGTAACCATTTTGAATGTACATATTTTCTGCTTTCTGGGTAAAAACCGATAGTCCGTAACGGGCCCCAACGGTGATGGAGTGATGGATGGACCGATCCTTCATGGGTAGTACATTATAGTCCACTCCCAGCCTGCCATAGGTGCCACCAGACGCATAATCAAAAAGGTCGGTGGTATCCGACATGTTGCTGTAACCCAGCTCAATCACAGGGTAGATATTCTTATAGACCTCAAAATCGCCGGATATTTCAGCCCCATACTCTGCCGGCTCGGTAAAGAAATAGATAAACCTGGCCAGGTCAAGCCCTAGCCTGGGACCAAAGGTACGAAGTGTATCCTGGCCTGAAAGGGGCTGGCTCACTACTGCCATGGTCAATAGCAGCAGGATTGCTTTAGAAATATAGCCAGAGATGCTCTTCATCTGGTTCTGTGTCTGCATCTATTACAGTGCTTTTTATCTCAATATCGTAAAACAATTTGCTTCCATGAATAATGCTGTCGGGGTCAAGTGTAAAAATGGCTCCATAGCCACAGGTGTATGACATCAGATAGAAACCTGTATTGTGAATCAGTGTGAGGGTATCCGACAGTTCATTGATTTTCATCACAAACCTGGAATAGGTGTGATGTGGATCCAGGGGCAATTCAACGCTGGATATATCTGATGAATCGTACAGCAGACTGTCAGGTTTTCCTTCTCTGATGCCATAGAGGGTGACTCCCGAGATAGTGGTATCCGAAACTGCTTCAGAAATCACCGTCTTAAACTTTGCCACCAGCTCCGACTGGCTGTTGTCATTACAAACCTCCTGGGTCACACAAGAGACCATCAGAAACAAAACAGAGATAAGCAACAGCCGTGATTGCATTATTCGACTTCTTTTAGGTTTTCATTTAACCAGTTAAGATACTCTGAATATAGAAAGATGCGACTTTTCATATCGTAAGCCACCCCATGAGTCCCCGGAGGATAGATCTTCAAATCGATGCTTTTTCCGTTATCGATCATGGCTTTGGCCAGTTGAAAGGTGTTCTGGGGATGTACATTGTCGTCCATCAACGAGTGCACCAGCATCATTTTACCTTCAAGATTACCTGCCAGTGCTACCATGGAGCCGCCCTTATAGCCTTCCTCATTATCATCAATGAGTCCCATGTATTTCTCAGTCAGCACACAATCATAGTTCCTGTGATCCGATATGGCGGCTGTAACGATTCCAGCCTTGAAAACATCGGGATGCAGCAGGAGGGACATCCCTGCAGAAAAACCACCAAAACTGTGACCCATGATCCCCACACGCTCCCCATCGATCCAGGGTTCATTGGACAAGTATTTGGCAGCTTCAGCAAAATCGTGAGTCTCCCAGATCCCCAGTTGCTTATGTACAATCTTTTCAAAGTCACTGCCATAACCACCATTTCCCCGGTTGTTAATATTGACCACCACATAACCCAGTTGAGCCAGGTACTGGTTCCAGCCACTGGTTTCAAAGCTATTGTACACTCCCTGGGATCCGGGTCCCCCGTAGACGGCAAGCAGCAGAGGATAGGTTTTTGCTGGATCGAAGTTCATGGGCCTGATCAGGTATCCATCAATCTTCTGTCCGTCTGACGTTTCAAATGTAAAGAGTTCCCGGGGTGCATATTCATGAGACTCCAGGTAAGCTGTGGCCCTTTCATGACCGGCAAGGTTTTTGACGAGTTTTCCATTTCCCTCCATAAGGTCGATTTGTGAGGGTGTGTTGATATCTGAGTAGCTATCAATGAAGTATTGTCCGCGTGGAGCTACATCTACCCGGTGGTTCCCCGGGGCAGAGGTAATCTGCTTTTTCCCTTTCCCATTGAATTTTACACTGAAAAGGTTTCTCTCCATGGGTGATACCTCACAGGAGAGGTAATAAAGTGTCTTTTTAGATGGATCGATGGCTTTGATTCCAACCACATCATAATTGCCACTTGTGGGCTGACCCAGCAGGTTTCCATCGTAGTCATAATGGCATATGTGTGAGTAACCTTCCCTGTCTGAGATCCAGAAAAATGAATCCATATTCTCCGGGAAATAGAATAGGTGCATCTCTCCAGCAAAAAAGTCAAAAATATCTATCCATGCTTCGTCTCTCTCTTCCAGGATCATGGATTTTTGTCCGGTCACCACATCAAACAGGTAGAGTTTCAGATGGTTCTGAGCACGGTTCATCCAAACCACAGCCAGTGTATTTTCCCTGGAGGTCCAGTAGATTCTGGGCATATACCCTCCCTCGGGATCGAAATTGAGCCATTGCTTTGTACCCTCATCCACATTGAGGATTCCCAGTCTTTCCACCGGAGGATTATCACCCACCTTGGGGTAGGGGATCTCCATATATTCGGGATGCTGATCTGAAAAATCGGTTAACTTGTAAATGGGGACCTCCCGCTCATCGGTCTGCCAGAAAGCCATGTACTTACTGTCGTACGACCATGACCAGGCCTGTACCAGGCCAAACTCTTCCTCGTTGGCCCATCCAAAGCGACCGTTATAATATTTATCGGCTCCATCGCTGGTCAATTGGGTATGAGTCTTGCTTTCCAGGTCAAAAGTAAAAAGGTTCCCCTCTTTCCCATATCCCACTTTTTTTCCATCGGGTGAAACTTCTGCCGTAAAGGCGCCCTGCACAATAGATTTAAGGCTCTTATCTTTAACTGAATAGAGGTAGTAATCGGCATTTCCTGAGTACCTCCATATGCGCTTGAAGTTGGTTTGGAAAAGCAGATACTGGTAGTCTCTGGTCCACTGAAAAGATCGGTATTTAAAAGGTTCACCGGTTTCAGGGAAGGTATGATCACTTTCACTGAATACCAGCTCTTCCGATTGGCTCTTAATGTCATAGGTCCATATTTGCTGCGTTCTCTCATCCATCTTTGTGAAGGAATACTTGTCACTCTCCTCAATCCACCGGACGCCTGAAGGTCCGCGATCGCCGCGCAATGACCTGCCTGCATACATGGCTTCCTGTAATGAGCTGTATTGTTTCTTCTGTGCCGAGACAGATAGGGTGGTTGCGATCAGCAGCAGAAGGAGGGTCAACTTTTTCATGAATTCCATTTTTTGGTTCTAAAAGGCAAATCTAGCAAAAATGTTCCTTCAATAGATGATTGTAAGCTATAACACCCTGGAGGCATTCCTGTGCAATATGTTTTCCAGTTGCTCTCTCCCCAATTTCATGGATTCCAACAATTGCATAAGCGGAAAGCGCGTATTATCTGTTCCAAACAGAACTTTGTGTGCATGTTTTTGAAGAAAGATTCGGGATTGATCCTTATCCCGGGTCAAGGCATTGTATCCACTGGTCCCTGAAATATCACAGTAGAAGTTGTCATACCGCTCAAGCAAACCGTCGATGATCCCGAATTCGGCGATTCGTCCTTTCTGGTGAATGTATTTGGGGTGCCTCACCGCTCCTATGCCATTCCAGAAGTCGGGTCCGTGACCAATAAAACGAATCTCTGGAAACTCTTTGACTCGTTGTTCAAGGGCCTCAAAATCAAATAGAATGCCCGGGAACTGGACCTGGTTCCTGCTTATCTTCTTCTTCCAGATCCCAGTTCTTTCTGCAAACCTGGTGAGGTAATAACGAGACACACCGTTGTATTTGTCATTCATTAGTCGTTCGAAGATCCACTGAACATAGCCCTCCTTTTCCTGGATATAGTATAAAGAGGGGACCTCCATATGGAATACAAGTGCCATATGGAGCTGCTGCACCAACTCCAGGTAGGTGCCTATAAGAGGATCGTCCCACTTTCTGCATACCTTCAGTTCGCCGCATCCTTTAAATCCTTTCCTCAGATATGTGTTGAAGTGGTCCTTCAGATTTTCAGTAGCCGGATCGGGCGCATAGAAGGGAACCAGGCGTTCGGGATACCTGTCGCAGGCTTCAAGGATAGGCTCAGCCGGAAGATCCATATGCAATTCGGGTACCGGAGGATGGAGCTCTTTCCAGGTGAGCAGCCAGCTCTGGTCAATCCCCCTGAGATCCATTTCACGGATGATGGAGTCTGCATTAAATCCATCCAGGCCAATATGCATATGGGAATCAATGGTGGTCATTATTTAAGTATTTCGGCTATAATGCGGTTTATCTCTTCGGCTTTTGTAATCATCATCATATGCGACCCTTCCTCCACAAGATAATCATATTGAACATTCTTTATGGGGATGGTGTGGTCGCTGTTTCCATGAATATGAATAATATGTGGTGAATAGGTGACTCTGTTCCATTGGATAATCATATCCACGGTACGCTGTATATAGAGAGGATCTTTTATTTTCAGCATATCTTTAAATGTCTCCTTGTCGTATTTCCGGTCGGGCTCTACAATTCCCTGCAGGAGCCTGGCACTGCCCTTGGTAATTCGTTTGGGGATCACGCGGTTGAGCGGAACCTTCTGAGCAAAGGTGTATCTGTCTGGCAGTTCATGGCAGGCTTTGGCACTTGATATCAAAATGGTCTTATGTGGAGCAAGTGTATCCATAAGCTCAGTACAGATCATTCCTCCCAGAGATACACCCATTAAAATATAGGGAGCCGACTGGTCAATTTCATCAATAAACCTAAGCGCATAGGAGTGCAGGGATTCGCGCTTATGGGGAATGGGATAGCTGATGCTTGCAGTATCATAACCTGGCGGTAGTTCCAGGTGTTTAAAAAGCCTGGCATCTGATCCCTGACCTGGAAAAAGGTATACGATGGTATCCTTTCCCGGTGGGGTAGTGCCAAATACGCCCATGGAAAGAATGGAAAATATGGATATGAATAACCCCCTTTTCAATTCGCATGTATTAGAAAATATCCAGATCCTGACCCACAATCACTTCACCCTCGTACCCCGATCTGATCTCTTCCAACAAATCGTGCTCACTGTGGCCCCAGTAGAGTATGTGATAGAGGACCACTTTCCCGGGCCGGGCTTGTGAAGCTATTTCGGCCAGCTCCAGGGTGGAGGTGTGATGTTCAGAGTGGTATATCTTCCAGGCCTCTGGTTTTGTGTCAAATCCTGCCTTGCTGTATACTTCGTGTACCAGTATATCTGCACCTTTTGCATATTCCGCGACCTTTTGGGAAGGTTTACAATCGCCCGATATCACAATAACTTTGTCGGGAGTGGTGAATCGGAATCCCCATGCATTGGGCCATGTACCATGCGTGACCGGGAAGGCTTCCACGGTAATGTTGCTGTCCCGATAGATCTCACCCTCCTTATCAAATTCATGGCAGTCTACTCTCCAGCCTTTATCGTTGGTGGGTTCTGCCCCGTAAACCCGGTAATTGATATCCTCCCGGTAAGCCTCCAGAATGTGGTCGGTCATTGAAGCTGTACCTGTGGGGCCATAAACTGTTAGTGGTACATCTCTTCCCATCACCCATGGAGTGAAAATCAGGTCGGGATATCCGATGGTATGGTCAGAGTGGAGGTGAGTGAGAAATGCAATGTTCAGTTTGTGAATTTTAAGCGCTTCCATGGTACCTCCGTATCGAGGAGTAAGACTGGCAGCTTTTCGAATCAGCCCCGGGCCAAAGTCCACAATATAGGATGTTTCATTGACCACCAGGGCAAGTGCACATCCCGACTGTTCGGGCGAGGGATTGGGATTTCCTGTACCCAGCAGTACCAGTTTGGTAGTTTCCGAGTCGGAGAAGTTTCTCTGGGCCATGCAGTGGGTTTGAGCGATCCCAATCAGGACGAGAGTCAGAGATAATATTCGTTTCATGATGATTTGCTTTTCATTTCACATTCAATTATTACCCTTGCATAACCGATGCAGTACTGGAGATCCTCTTCAGGAAACTGAAGAATACTTTTTACTTCGGCCACAGCAAATTCACTTACAGAACGAATACCTGCTTCATAACAAAACCTGGCCATAGTTCCACCCACTCCTGTTATCCTTGAAAGATCGCATAGTGCATACAACTCAAGCAGTCTTGCTTCGGGAATCCCCGTCTTCTGAGTAAATTCACTTCGTTGTTCATGGGTCTGAACCATCTGGAAGAAATCCATGGTATTCTTGATGCCCTTCGATCTTAACGATTCGGTGTATTCAAAGGGAATCCCCGGAAAATTGGAGAGAGGGTGTGGCTTTGCCAGGTAAGATCCGGCCTCACGTTTCAACAGGACCAGGTATGGGTAGGGTAGGTTCCACCGGGATGAGAATGATTCCATCTTCTGTTTTGACCCCAGTTTCCTTATCAAATCCTTCAGATTGGAGATACCAGCCTCCACCAGTACCACAAATCTATCTTCCATCTTCTCGCGGAGCATCACCCTGCCGGGCAACATCCGTTTCGTGCGGATCAGCTGGAAAAAACGATCCAGAGAGATCAGGGAAGGATCCAGAGTATAATATTCCATTCTTATCTGTTCTTTATTCCAACCAGAGCCATTTCGTAGTCCGAGTCAAGCTTGATTTTGCCCTTGGTAACGATTGCAAATGTTTCGGAATAATAATCATATAGTTCTGTTCCCTCATCGAAGAAGGATTTGATATCAATTTCTTTAATTCCCTTACGCAGGTCCATGCCAACCACAACCTGGTCGGTGTAACCATCTCTTTCAAACCTGCGTGAAAAGGTGTAGGGTATCTGTTGGAGCATTTGATGCTTTCCTGCCCCAACTGCAGGATGATCCCTTCTGAACTTCCCCAGTTTCTGATAATGTTTCATGATTTCATGGACACTAAAACCATTCCTTACCGTGTTGGATTCAATCTCTTCCCAATTCATGGGGCTTCGCAATGTAGCATCCCCGTTGGTACCGGGAATAATTAACTCCCTGGAGCTTTCATCCCCATAGTACACCTGGGAAGCCCCGGGACAGAGCAATAGTTTCGAGGCAGCCTCAATGGGTTTGATTCTCTCTCTGTCGAATGGGCCACCATCATCGTGGGAGCTTATATAGTTAAGCACTCCATATCCGGCCAGCTCGCCATGCAGCATTTCTGAATATTCAGAGAAGAGTTTTTCATAGGAGGAGGTGGCACTCTCTTTGAATTCAAAGTTGATCATGCTCTGTATGCCATTTTCAAAATAGTCCACTTTTCGGTCTCCAAATGAAAAATTCCTCCCTGCGGAGATCCCATATCCATATACTTCCGCCACCATAAAAAAGTCCTGATCGTCAAGTACCACATGGGGATTTTTACTCTTCCATGATTTAAAGGCCAATTGAGCTTCCTTATTCAGTTCACTCCATACCTCCTCTTCAATGTGCTTTGCAGTGTCGAGCCTGTATCCATCAATCCCGTATTTCCGGATATAATCGGTGAGCCATTTGATGATATAATACCTGGGAGCTCTGGGATACCCTGTTCGCTGAAAAAAGGCTTCCAGCTCACTGGTCTCCCGTTCCAACCGGCCTTCTTTCTTCCATTTTTCTAACAATTGGGAAGGAAGGGCTACAGGCTCAAGAGTTTCGGTCCTGATGTCGGGAAGGTTCTCCACCAGTGTGCAGGTAACTGTGGTTTCATAACTGTTGTAGGTGCATGCCGGAGAAGTTCGCACCCACTCTTCGGGCCACAGGGGATCTTGTTGGGTAACCGGACCTGTATGGTTGATGATCACATCCATCAGTATCCTGATCCCATGTGAATGAGCTGCTTCCACAAGATTAGACAGGTCTTCTTCTGTCCCGAAATTGGGATCCATGCTGGTCCAGTCGCTGGTCCAGTAACCATGGTAGCCATAGGTCATACCGGTCCCCTCATCGGTTCCGCCGTGAATCTGTTCAAACCAGGGTGTTAGCCAGAGTACAGTGATCCCCAGGTTATTAAAATAGCCCTCCTGGATCTTCTGAATGACCCCTTTGATATCCCCCCCCTCAAATCCGCGAAGTTTTGCAGTTTGTCCGATTCGGTCAAAATTCAAATCGTTGGATAGATCCCCATTCATAAACCTGTCGGTGAGCAGGAAATAGATATTGGCATTCTCCCAGAAAAATGGAGCTTCTACAACAATTTTCTGACCAGCATCCGACCTGTGGCACGAATTAAATGTTATACCCACCGACATGACCCATATAATACTTATTATGAATGTTTTATACATATCAATCTTTTTGGTTGGATAGAAGGAGTACTTTTCCATTGCTCATGTTCCCGGTATATTGAGTAATGGCATTTTCCACATCTTCCAGAAAGAAAGTCTGGCTAATTTGAGAGGAGAGGGCATCGCTCAACTGTTTTTTTACCCTGTTGATAAATGTTAGTTTAAAAAGTAATCCTTTGGTTTGCAGCCAGTTTCCAAGTTGAAAACCAGTGAGGCGTTTATCCCCTACGATCAGCTGACCGGGATCCACATTCATGGGGTCACCTGACAGCCTTGCGTAGGATACCAGGGTGGACCCGGAAGGAGCTGCACTGAGCAGCTGAGAGGAGTGGTGGCCAGCTACCGCATCCAAAAAAAGGGTGGCGCCCAGCTCAGAGGCGAGTGTTGTTAATTCCGATTCAAATAATCTATCCTGACTGTTTAACACATAGGTTGCTCCCATATCTTTCAACACCTCCACATGTGTACTGTTTCTGACAATATTGATCAGAGGAATTCCATGGGCGGCAGAGAGCCTGATCAACATCTTTCCCAGGGCACTTGCTGCTGCATTATTAACCATGGCGGGGTGTTTTCCTGTTTTCGCCATATGCAGAAATGCCATGGCTGTCATGGGATTAACCACCATCATGGATCCCTGCTCCAGGGTTACAGATGGGGGCAGAGGAATGGTTCGCATGGCAGATGTGACCATAAATTCGGCCCAGGTTCCATCTGCTTCAGGATTGGGTGTGCAGGCCACTCTTTTCCCATTTCTCATACCTGCCATAAGCCCACCTCCTGAACCTACCACCATTCCGCTTCCTTCCAGTCCCGGGGTAAAGGGGTAGTTGCGATCCAGATACCCTCCCTTTAACAGGGCCAGATCAGATGGATTTATGGGCGAGGCTGCCATTCTTACCAACACCTCTCCTTTACCGGGTTGAGGTACTGGGATAGTTTCTACCACCGGCTTACCGTCGGGGCTGTGCTGTCTGACAGCTAGCATGTTCCTGGGAACCTGGATTTTCATAGCATCCATTTATGGGTTAGGTCTTCAATTGTTTTTATTGTAAACAGATGATTTTCGGGAATTTTCCACTTTTCGATTACCTCAGGGAGAATCTGTTGCCTTACAATCCACAACTGGGTAACCGAACTGATTTTAACCAGATTGTCAAGGGCTTTTGACCACCCGATGCCTTCCAGTTCCATAGGTCCCACTTCATCGATGACAATCAGGTCGGCATCTCTCTTTATGCTCTCACTAATCCATGTAGCACCACGAATAAAAGCCTCGGGATTGAAAAAGAAACGCCTGTATTTCACCCACCCCTTCTTCTCCCTTTCACTTCCCATGGGAATCTGGTCTCCTGTCTCTATATTTTCCAGGTCAAAGGCAGAACGTTTGCCTTCTGAAAATGAACCAGGACAAAGGAATCCCATCACCTTAACTCCTCTGTTTCTTAATTGGGTGACCTTCTCAGAAACTGTGGTGGTTTTACCCCCCTGAACCGGTCCGGTCAGCACAAAAATGTGATGGTGTCTTGTTAAATCATTCATCAGACGATAAAAATAGGTAAAAAGAGAGAAAACCTGCCTGACTATCTAACCTTATATGCTTCCCGAGCATTTACCAGCAGCTGATCCAGCAGCCTGGTTCTTTGCACCGGAGTCAGATCAAAATCTGTGATGGCTTGAAAACATAAAAATATGCAGTGGAGAGTCTACCGGATCTTTTTGTATAACTGCGGGGGAAAACATGAACCAACTCATTGTAATTAACCAGTAATTTGAACATGCTGCCCAAAGTAAACTTATTCACATGCTCCCTGTGTCTGTCCCGGATACCGAGTACGGGCACCGAGATCAAGAAAACACCCCCAGGTATTACAAGCTCCCATAACCGGTCCATATAAAATTTATAGTCGGTTATGTGTTCGAGAACCTGGGAGGACATTACCAGGTCCAGAGAATCATTTTCCATTGAAATCAGATCGGGAAGATATGAAAAATGGTTGCCATTATCATCCTTCTCTCCCAGGAGTTCATTTTTTGCAAAGTCCAGGGAAATGGCACTGTGGTCAACCAGGTAAAAACGGGTATTTTTTAATTGTTTTGAGAGATAATGAATATTCCCTCCGAGTCCCGAACCAAAATCCAGTATGGAGCCAGCCTCATTAAACAAATGCATAATCTTCTGCAGGCCCTTCTCATCGACACGAAGTTGTTTCTTATCTATTTGCTTGTTATAAGCATTGTCCCAATAGCTTTCAGTATTTGGATTTATTAGGGATCTAATTCTTTCTTTCAAAAAAATCATTGTATGCCATTTGTTTCTAATTTTGATAAAACGTTTTCTGCTGCCGAACGGATCTCACCTAAAGCTAGTTCCACATGCTCCTTTTCCACATAAGTCTGTCCAATAACCATTCTGATCGTATAGAGGTCATTGATCTTTGTATGGGTGAGAAAAAGTTTGCCGCTCCGGTTGATCTCTTCCAAGAAACTTTCATTGAGTTTATTTAGCATCTCGTTTGAATCCATGCCTTCAGGGTGAAGCCTGAAACAGGTGAAATTCAGAAATGGTTTCATGGCAAGCTCCATACCCGGTGCACCTTGAATGATCTCTGAAAATTCCAGATTTAGTTGAATATGTTTTCGAAGCTTCTCCTGTATGCCTTCAATCCCCATGCTCCGCAAAACAAACCACAACTTGAGTGCCCTGAACCGTCGGCCAAGCGGAACTCCCCAGTCGCGGTAATCATTTACCAGTCCGCGGGATTTTGTTTTCAGATACTCAGGAAGTACTTCAAAGGTTTTAATCAGGAGTTCTGCTTTTTTTACAAAGTATACAGAACAATCAAAATTGGTAAACATCCATTTGTGTGGATTAAATACAAAGCTATCTACCTGTTCAATCCCTTCAATCATCCATCTGTATTCAGGAAGAAGCAGAGCAGTTCCGGCATATGCCGCATCCACATGCAACCAGATATGGTGCTTTTTGCAAATGGCAGCAATCTCTTTAAGGGGATCCACAGCCAGTGTCCCTGTAGTACCTATGGCCGCAACGACTGCACAGGGACGATGCCCCTGTGCCAGGTCTGTCCTGATCTGTTTTTCAAGCAATTCGGGGTTCAAACTCATTTGCTGATCTGTACTGATTTTAACCAGGTTCCTTTTACCTATCCCACATATACCCACAGCTTTCTCAATGGAAGAGTGGGTTTCTGTGGAGCAGTAAACTCTGAGGTTATTGGGCACTCCCTCTTCATTTGAGGTAAAATTAGTTGAGACCTCCCTGGCAGTGAGAAGGGCTACCAAAGAGGCAGAGGAAGCGCTGTCCTGGATTACCCCTTCATAATCCCCGGGAATTCCCATGGCATCCCTTAGCCATTCTGCCATTCGTTGTTCAAGCTCAGCAGCTGCCGGAGAGGTGTCCCAGATCATGCATTGTGCTCCAATGGCAGAGGTAATACACTCGGCCAGTATAGATTCCACTGAACTATTGGCTGGAAAATAGGCATGGAAGTTGGGGTGTTGCCAGTGTGTAATCCCTGGCATAATTACCTCATCAAGATCTTTTATGATTTGTTCAAGAGATTCTGGCTTTTGAGGAACTTTTGCAGGGATCTGACCATAGATATCACCAGGAGCCACAGGAGACTTCACCGGAAAATCAGAAATATTATTTAAATATTGATCAATCCACTCAATAATTTCAGTGGAATCAGTTTTAAAATCTTTTGGCTCTAGCATAATTGCCCTAAAATTAATAATTTTCCACTATCCTAATTTATGAATATAAGATTGAAGAATATGTCGCACTCCCCATCTAACCATTTGCGATTAGCTATTTATCTGGTCGTACTGTCATTTCTTCTGTGCCATTGCTCCCTGAGAAATAAGGTGGACGAAAATCCCAGCCTTACTCAAAAGGAACAATTGGGAAAATTTCTTTTTTTCGAAGAGGGGCTATCCACACCGGAAGGACAATCTTGTGCCACCTGTCACGATCCAGATGTTGGATTTGCCGATCCTTTGAATGAGCTGCCTGTTTCGAGGGGGGCTGTCCACGGACTCTATGGGAACCGGAACGATATGCCTGTTTCCTATTCCATGTATGTACCTCCCTTGCATTACGATTCTGCCGAACAGGTATGGGTTGGAGGTCTGTTCTGGGATGGGAGGGCAAATTCACTCACGGAACAGGCCATGGGTCCTCCTCTGAATCCACTGGAGATGGCCAATCCCGATACAGCTGCCATAGCTGATAAAATCAGGAGATTAGACTATTCGGACCGGTTCGGGGAAATCTATGGGGAAAATGCCCTGAATGATCCCGACTCGGCGTTCTTTTACATGGCAGACGCCCTTGCAGCATATGAACGGTCGGCGGAAGTTAATCCATTTAGCTCTAAATTCGACCTCTGGCAAAGAGGGGAATCGGCACTTACCGAGCAGGAACAGCGAGGATTTATGCTGTTTGTGGTGGAGAGCAAGGGCAATTGTGCTGCGTGCCATCCACACACACCGCTTGAAGACGGAACTCCTGCCATGTTCACAGACTTCACTTACGATAACCTGGGGGTACCTCCCAATGCTGAAAGCCCATTTTACCTCCTCTCTTCAGATCATAATCCTGAGGGATTTAACTACAGAGATCCTGGTCTGGCAGAAACACTGAGTGACCTGGCTGAACTGGGGAAATTCAGGGTTCCCACCCTGAGAAATGTGGCTATAACGCCTCCTTACTTACATAATGGCATATTTAAAACCCTTTACCAGGTAGTGGCATTCTACAATACGCGGGATGTGGCACCATGGCCAGAACCTGAGACTTCAGCAAATATAAATGTAGATGAAATGGGTAACCTGGGACTCACCAACCAGGAGGTGGAGGATATCGTAGCTTTCCTGAAGACACTGAGCGACGGATGGCATCATCAGGAAATCATTAACCCTTGAAAAACAGGATGCTGTTATAGATCATATCCAGGGCAAAATAGGCAAATGCAAGAGCAAAAGTCTTAAAAAGCACAGGGATTACCCTGGGTTTTGATAAGATCCTCCTGAACTTGGAGAATAGAAACGCAACAACCAGGGTGGAAAGAAGCCAACCCATCTGCACCAGTCCCATAAAGAGGTACTGACCCAGATAGACCTGGTCACTGAGTAGTATCGCTTTGGGGATGCAAATGGTGATCCAGTAAGTCCACAGCACCCCGTTAGAGAGAATCATTATAATGACTTTCCAGAAGCCGAAGTGCACCTTCTGGCCTGTATCCAGTGTCTTTATTCGCCAGAGGGAGAGAGAGATCCATATGAGTATTCCGGCACCGGCCAGGGAGAGTCCCCTGAAGAAAGCTTCATTGAAATTCAGGGAATCGAGCAACATCATGCTGATTACAGCTACCAATGATTCGGTCACCAGGGCTATAAAAATAATCCGCAGGCTTTTCATGAAACCCGATTGCAGGATTTCAGTAAAGACCGCTGTAATCACAGGTCCGGGGATAACACCTCCGATCAGCCCCAGCATAAATGCGACAACAAGTTCGTGGATCATAGCTAAAAAAATAGGAGACCACCCAGTTAGAGCAGCCTCCATGCTTAGTAGTAGTTTGGAGTTTCTGGTTTAGAGTCTATAGCTAACTCCAAAGGTAAGGTAGGCTATTCCATAACCCACCTGTGCAAATGCAGCAAAATGCTCATTGAAATAGTAGCGTCCGCCTACATATATTCCGAATACAAAGCCACCTGAAGATGAAGAATAGTCCTCACCTGGCCAGTAGTTTCCATATTCTTTGGAGGACGATATGTTATACCCCAGAGCGAGTACACCATAAGTGTCCAGTTTATCCAACAACGGGTAGTGGAAAGTACCTCCCGCAGCAATCACAATGTTAGAGTAATTCCAGCCATAGTCATAGCCTCCGTAGGTAGTCCGGTATTTGTATGAGTTGTATCCTATGGAACCAACTATCCCTATGACACCCTTCTCAAGAACATCGTCCTTGATTGCCTGCTCATAGGAAAAGGAAATAGGTGGAACACCGCTGGTATAATAGGCTCCGGAATAGAGAGAATTCCCAATACCAATACCAAGGCTTAGTACCTTTGTGCCCAGATTAAACTCACTTTCCTGTGCATTCAGGGTTGGTAAAACGAAAATAGCAACAATTAAAATAGCTAACAGTTTCTTCATCTTTTTATAGTTTAGTTTAGATTAATCTCGAGGGCTTGGTATTCTAAATGTACTTCGATTTCCCCGAATCTACCAAATGAATTGCATTTTTTTTTGGCTAACAGGAAGAATCAATTGATAAATCTATCTTAAAATACCATTTTCCAGCACAAGGATTTGGTCGGTGAGTGCCCTGTTTTGCTCTTTATGGGTGATCAGAAGCATGGTCTGTGATTTCTCTTTGAGCTCAAGAAATAGTCTGTTTACATGGCAGGAGGAATCAGGATCAAGTGAAGAGGTGGCTTCATCCATAATCAGTAGTGCAGGCTTTATATAGAGAGCCCTTACAATGGCAAGCCGCTGTCTCTCACCTCCGGATAAATTGGCCCCGTTTTCAGAGAGCCCGGTTTCGAGTCCCATGGGAAGTGCTTCCACAAGTGGCATTAAACCAACTGATTTCAATAGATCTAGAATCCTCTTTACATCGGGATTTCTTATACCAGGTGCAATGTTTTCCAGCAGGCTACCGGTAAGAAACCGGATTTGCTGAGGAACCACCCCCATCATGGCCCTGATGCTCTCTACTGAAAAGTGACGGCTGTCATATCCATTGATGGTGATGCTGCCCTTATTTACCGGATACAAATGCTGAATCAGTGAAGCCACCGTTGATTTCCCCGAGCCACTTGATCCCTTGATTACGGTAACCTTTCCAGCCTCAATGGTCAGGTTCAGATCCCTGAAGATCTCCCCCCTGGTCCCATAAGAGAAAGAGACATTGTGAAACACGATATCCCCAAAATCAGATTTTGGAAAGGAGGGTTTGCCTTGAGGTTGCTCTGGTTTCAACTGGAAGATCTCGAAAAGCCTGTCGGCTGCAATCAGTGCATTCTGGTAAGTTTTATTGGCTCCAATCAAACTGGCCACAGGGCCTGTGAAATATCCCAGCAAAGCATAAAAGCTAATCAGTTTTCCAGGGGTAATATCCTGCCGGATCACAAAGTAGGATCCAATCCATAAAAGTGCAATGGTAAAAATACGATTGATAAGTTCGGTACTGCCCGAAACTGCGATGGAGTTCAGTCCGGACCGAAACAGGGTGTCAAGCAATTTGTTAAGCTTTTCCTCTGCCTTTTGCTGCATTCGGTTTTTTAGGTTGAATTGCTTGATATATTCAGACACCTGAAGGGATTCAACCAGCTGACTTTCAAAGGAAGCCGCTTGTTCCATCACTCTTCTTTCAATGGTTCGGTTTCTCCTGTTATAAAAAAGGTAGATCAACAGATATAAAGGAATGATGCCGATCATCACCAACGCCAGCCGCCAATTGAGAAAAAACATGGTTGTAAAACTGAAGATCACAATCATTATATTCACAAGGATACCAATCACAGCATCATTGATAAATCCCCTTATTTTCACAGCATCGTTGATCCTGGAAAGGATCTCGCCGGTTTTCATTGAATCGAAAAACTGCTGTGGTAACCTGAAGATATGCCTGTAATAGGAGGCGATCAACTGATTATCAATGACTTGCCCTGTCTTTAGGGTGATTATATTTTTCACTATCAAGAGATAGATCATTGCAAGTACAATCAGGATCATTGCGGAGCTCATCAGGTTAAGCAGTCCGGTGTTATGTGTAACAAACACGAAATCGGTTAATTTGCCAATATAGAGTGATGTTGAAAGTCCCAGTATGGTATAAAAAAGGGCCGCGAGCAGGGCCTGAAACAGGGGCTTCCAAAGGGGTTGAAGAAGCCTGATCAGCTTTCTGCTTTCAATAAAATCCTGTTCAATCTCCTTAGGGGTGATCCCCCGGACCAATACAATCACAGCACCACTCCAACCCCTTTCAAATTTGTCATGGTCCCACCTGCATATTCTTCCCTCTGCAGGATCCATTACCCTTAATCCTTTTGCATTTACCTTATAGACACATACATAGTGCTGCATCCCGTCGTGCTGCTCAATATGTGCGATAAAGGGTAATGGCAGTTGGGACAAGTGTTCCATGGAACCTCTCAATCCTTTGGATTCAAAATTAAAATGATCCAGAACTTTGATCAATCCCCACATGGAGGTTCCTTTTCGATCAGTTCCAGCCTCCTGACGAATCCTTGCCACCGGAATCCTTAATCCATAAAATGACATGACTGAAGCCAGGCATGCAGGCCCACAATCGGTTTGATCCCTTTGCCTTATTTTAATTTTACGATCCCGTCTCATGATTTTGAGTCGATACAGTGGGATTGACCCAGAGGTTGGCTTTTTCCAGAATCAGAGCAGCCACACTGCATCGGAACAGAATGAAACTGGCTGTAAAAGTCATCCCGATCCTTACAGCCTCAGAAGTGCCATTGGTATAGTGAATTTGAGCGTCCTCTAATGTGCAACGGATTCTATATGCGGTTGTTCCGTTGAAGAGGGTTACTTCCTGGTCTAACAGATCGACATGGGTTTCCAGCGGATGGTGGGAGCGAAATCCGGAATCATCAAATCTGAGTTTCACTCTGGTTCCCTCTTTTACTGAAGGGATATGTCCTGGATCAATGAAGCATTCGGCCACCAGCAAACCTGTGGGTGAGATCATGGCCAGTGACATTCCAGGATGAACCACAGAACCAGCGGATAGGCTTCTGCTGTTGTAGAGAGTCCCTGCCACCGGAGCGATCAGGTAATATTCGTTCAAGTTAGCCTGAATTTGGATAACGTCATCCGAAAGTTGGCTGATCTCCAGGTTGATCCTTAACAGGTCTTCCTCGAGGCTGCTCTTATAGGCTTCACAAAGATCTGTTTCTCTTGCGCAGATCTCCCTCAACTGATTCAGGGATTTTTCATACTCATGCCTGGATATAACCTGCTGATTAAATAGGGTTTTGGAGGTCTTGTGCTCATCCTGAAGAAACTCTTTTTGTATTTTTAACCGCGCGATATTTGCCTGGTGATTTCTGTTCGACTGCACATAATGGGAGGTACGTAGAGGCAACTGATTCTCAAGGATAAGGCGAATGTCTGTCACCGATTCCTTGTGGATTCTGATTCGGTTTTGGTGGGCGTCAATCCTGGCCTTTAGCAAGTCTGTTTTTATCCAGATCAGGGTGTCTCCAGCTGCAATCTTTCTGTTATCCATAAGCACCGATCTCTCCACCATCCCTGAAACATTAGACAATATTTCGGCGGGTTCCTGAACTGGTCGAACCATGCCCCTTACACTGGTAACCACATCTACCTTTACCAGAGGAAGTGACAAAAATGCGCCTAAAACCAGGAGAATAATCACATAGGCCGAGAGGCTGGAACGTACCTGTCGTTTGTATATCAGGTTTAGCGTACTCTCCTCAAGCTCTTCCATCAGGTGAATAGGGCAGCAATAAATGCTTTCACTTCATCCCAGAAATGAAAGAGTAGTTTAAAAAGGATGGCTGTTTCGATAAAGATCACAATGTCTTTCCAATCGGGTTTCTTGATTTTCATTGGTTTGTTCTTTTGTTATGGGGCACCTGTTAAAGAGGTGCCCCTTTAGGGTTATTCGTTTACGATATCGTTAACTATTTCATTATAGACAAAATCCGCGTAAGCATTCAACGGGTATGAAGTGGTTCCTCCAAGGGCAATGTACCTGAGAAATCTGCCCACGTCGTAGGCAAATCCGCCTCCATTACTGTTCCTTAATTCTTCAGCATTCATCAGGCTGAAATTCTTTGAAATTTCCATAGTCTTTTTTTTTTATTTTTAATTTTTTTCTTCGGGCTGACCAGTCAGTCCGTTCTTAAAATTGTCCCAGTCATCAATGATCTTCCCAATGGCAATAAGGGCAACCGAGATAACAAATGGCAGGAATCCTCCATTGATATCCTGCTGCTCATGCTCAGAGATTTCGTTGAAGTTTTCAATAGTTAGTTCATTTTTCATTTTTAGATGATTTTGCACAGCCTACTCTGTTATGGTTTTTCGGCCTCCACCCGTACATAGAGCTCATGTATTCAACAGTTAATGTGCCCGGTGACAGAAAATCGGTCAGGGGTTATGTTTTTTTTTGAAATGAAGCCTGTTTTATCCGGATCACAGAGGGCAAATAATTTCTATCTTTATTTCCACATTAAATGAGTAAATAATGAAAATCGAGAAGCAACTTTTTGGAACCCTGCCAGTAGGAAAGGATGTATATAAGTATACCCTGAGGAACGATGCCGGGATGGAAGTCGATGTGATTAATTACGGAGCCATCGTTACAGCCATACGGATACCTGACCGCGAAGGGAATCCGGGAGATGTGGTTTTGGGATTCGACACCCTGGAAGAGTACCTGGGTGAGCATCCCTATTTCGGTACCATGGTGGGCCGGGTTTGTAACCGGGTCGGTAAGTCGCGGTTCGAGCTGGAAGGCAGGATCTTTCATGTGACACCCAATGAAGGAGAGAACCACCTTCATGGGGGTAAGAGGGGCTTTGATAAGCAGCTATGGACCGCTTATTCTCATCAAACTCCCGACCAGGTTTCATTAAAGTTGGGATATGAAAGTCCCGATGGAGAGGAGGGATACCCGGGTACCCTTATGGTTGAAGTTGAGTATTCGTTAAATGATCAGAACGAGCTTGGAATTAGCTGCAGGGCAAAAAGTGATAAAACAACCCATGTAAACCTTACCAATCACAGCTATTTCAACCTTAATGATTGCCAAGGTCTTATTTATGATCATGAATTGCTGATTGACGCAGAGCGAATCACAGAACTGGATGGCGAAAGCATTCCCACCGGAAAGATTTTGCCGGTGGAATCCACAGCCTATGATTTCAGGTTATCCACACCCATTGGTGAGAGAATCAATGAGGTTTCACCTGGATACGATATAAATTATGTACTGGCTATGGAACCTCGCGATCTTACCAGGGTAGCCGCAGTGTATGATCCTGCCTCGGGTCGGATCATGGAGGTACTGACCACTTTGCCAGGCGTTCAGCTCTACACTGCAAATTACGTGGAGGGTATCAGGGGCAAAGGAGGAACTACTTATGAGAAGCACTCTGCACTCTGTCTGGAAACTCAGTTTTTCCCCGACACGGCAAACCAGCCTTCCTTCCCCTCCACCGTTTTAACCCCAGGAGAGGAACATTCTTCTGTAACCATCTACAGATTTAGACGATAGCATGAGAGGGTCATTAGCAGTTATTCTTGTCATAGCAATCCTTTCCCAGGCAGAAGCCCAGGTGTATCATTCTTGTCCCCATGCGGGCAGTGGCGCAAAGGTTTATGAGAATCCACTGAATGAAAGGTGGTTGTCCGCTTATGATGTGAAGCACTATAACCTGCTGCTGGAGGTTTCAAATAAGAGTACTGAGATATCGGGTGTCTCCCGAATCGCAGTTGAAGCCACAAGGGCTATAGATACCATAGTTTTTGAGCTTCAGGATGCCCTGGACATTACCCGGATCTACATTAATGAAGATATCAAAGACCATGATTTCAGTACACCTCTTGGTTTTAATCATAAGGATGATGCAGTCTATATCACTCTGAACCGGGAATATGTGTCGGGAGAACTATTTTCAATTTCCATTTTCTATGAAGGTGAGGCAGATCAGGACAGGGGTTTTTTTGCAGGGATAACCAATGCCAAAGATTCCGATTATGGCTTTGATGTGACCTATACCCTTTCCGAACCACATAATGCAAAGGACTGGTTTCCTGTGAAGCAGGTACTTGAGGACAAAATTGACTCGGTCAGGTTCAGACTTCAATGCAATAAAAATCTGATGGCTGCCTCAAATGGCACCCTTGTTGGTATGGAAGAGGGGGAGGGTAACACCCGTATATTTAATTGGGTTACAAACTATCCCATGGCCTACTATCTGCTCTCCTTTGCTGTGGCCGATTACAGGGATTTCTCCTTCAATGCTGCTTTGACAGAGGCAGGGGATTCGGTTCTGGTCCAAAATTATATTTATAATTCGGATGAAGTAATGGCTGACTGGGAAGATGAAATAGTGGAGACCGGTTCAATGATCACCTCATTTTCAAAACTCCTGATGGACTATCCCTTTGCCAATGAGAAGTATGGACATGCCATGGCACCCTTGGGAGGAGGGATGGAGCATCAGACCATGACCACCATTCACGACTTCGGATTTTACCTGGTGGCCCATGAGCTGGCCCACCAGTGGTTCGGCGACCACATCACCTGCGGAAACTGGCAGGATATATGGATCAATGAGGGTTTTGCCTCATACCTTGAGTATATTGCCGCGCAGGAGTTAAGGGATCAGGAGGCTGCAGACGGATGGATGGCCAATGCCATGTCCATCGCACTGGGAGAAACAGAAGGGTCGGTTTATGTCCCGGCCGGGGAGGTGGATAACACCTACCGCCTGTTTGATTATGGGCTCACTTACAAGAAGGGGGCCATTTTATTGCATATGATCCGATACCACCTGAACAATGACAACCTCTTTTTCACCGTCCTGCGAAACTATCTTGACCAGTATGGAAATGGACTGGCCACAGGTGATGATTTCAAGAAAATCCTTGAAACTGAGAGCAACATGGACTTTTCCTGCTTTTTTGAACAGTGGTATTATGGCGAAGGCTATCCACGATTCATCACTCACTGGTTCCAGCAGGGGGATTCACTGATAGTCAGAAGCGAACAGTCAGCCACAGCTCCCACAGTAACTCCGTTTTTTAAAACTCCATTTGATCTTGAGATAAAGTATTCCGACGGTACCTCACAACGTTTGCGGTTAGACCAGGAGGCGCCCGTGGAGGAATTCAGTATACCCATCAATGGATTGGTGACAAACCTGCTTTTTGATCCGGATAAATATTTACTCAAATCATCAAGTGTGATCCATCAGCTTCCGCCGGACAGGCTCTTTACGTATGGCCCAAATCCAGTATCCGAAGAATTGTTTATTCAATTTATTAATAACTCACATATCGATGAGATTCTGATAACCAATCTGAGTGGCCAGGCGGTGATGCGATATTTTAATATGGAGAATCCGGTGAAGTTAAATCTTTCATTCCTTGCAGATGGAGCATATGTTCTGGTAATGAATGATGCCAATCGCACCTACCAGGAACGAATTGTGAAAATTAGTGAATAGTGAAAAAAAATGTAATTATGATGAAGTTCCGAACAGTGATTTTGGTTGTTTTTATGGGATCGATAGTCTCTTGTGATTCCACCCATACGTTTCCATACCAGAATATGAAACTTGATTTTGAGACCCGGGTGGATGACCTGGTTTCCAGGATGACACTTGAAGAGAAGGTGAGTCAGCTCGACCACTATGCCGATGAAGTAGAACACCTGGGTATCCCACAGTATAACTGGTGGAACGAGTGTTTACACGGAGTAGCCAGGGCAGGTAAAGCAACTGTTTTTCCTCAGGCCATTGGAATGGCAGCTACTTTTGACAGGGACCTTATGTTCAGGATGGCAGATATTACCTCCACCGAAGCCAGAGCGAAATACAACGATTTCATTTCAAAAGATAAGCACGGAATGTATCAGGGACTTACATTCTGGTCTCCCAATATCAATATCTTCAGGGATCCCAGGTGGGGCAGGGGACATGAAACCTATGGGGAAGATCCCTACCTGACCGGAGAGATGGGTGTACAGTTTATCAAAGGACTGCAGGGGGATGATCCCCGCTACCTGAAGGTGGTGGCCACAGCAAAGCATTATGCCGTTCACAGTGGTCCGGAGCCACTCAGGCACGAATTTGATGCAGTCGTTAGTGAACGGGACTTTAGAGATACCTATCTGCCTGCTTTTAAGAAAACTGTGGAGGTGGGTCATGTCTACTCGATCATGTGTGCTTATAATCGCTACATGGGGGAACCCTGTTGCGGAAGCATACCGCTTCAGGAAGAGTTGCTGCGGGGAGAATTGGGTTTTCAGGGTTATATTGTATCGGATTGTGGAGCGATAAGTGACTTCCATACCGGACATAATGTGGTGAATACTCCTGAGGCGGCTGCAGCCAAGGGCGTCATGTCTGGAACCGACCTCAATTGTGGAGGTCAGTATCCTTCACTTGTGAAAGCTGTGGAAAAGGGATTGATCCAGGAATCGGAAGTGGATGTGGTGGTGAAGAGATTGATGTTGGCCCGGATGAAACTGGGCATGTTTGATAAAGATGAAATGGTACCCTGGTCAGACACACCCATGGAATTGGTAGCCAGTGAACCCCACCGCAGGGTGGCAGAGGAGATGGCCCGAAAGTCGATGGTCCTGCTTAAAAATGACCGGAATGCATTGCCCCTTAGCAAAAAGTTGAAGAGAGTGGCTGTAATTGGTCCTAACGCTCATAACGTTTATGTTCAAAACGGGAATTACAATGGATCTCCTGTCCATCCGGTGAGTGTATTTGAGGGTATCAAATCAAAACTGGGCCCGGGAGCTGAAGTGCGCTATGCCCAGGGCTCCAAGCATCATGAAGGCCTGCCATACCTGGTACCGGTTCCTGGTAATGTACTGTTTACTGGCAGGGATAAGCAGGTAGCAGGGCTGAATGCAAGCTATTTCACCAATCAGGAGGGTGGCGGAGAGCCGGCACTGCAAAGGATTGATCCCATGGTGGACTATTACTGGTGGGAGGGAGAGCCTCCTGCCGAAGCATTGACCGATGATGACTATTCGGTGGAGTGGACTGGTTACCTGGTTCCCCGGCGAAGTGGAAAACATGCCCTGGGATTGGAAGGTAAGTACTTCTATTTCATTTTCGAGGGTGATACGATATTACGGCAAAATAACATCCATCATCCCAACAAAACATACCTTGACCTAAATCTGGTGGCTGGTCAGCCCTATATGATAAAGGTTATTATGCAGGACAGACATGGAGATGCCAGCTGCACCCTGCACTGGGAAGAACCTGACCTGCCTTTGCAGTGGGAAGCTGTTCAGGCTGCAAACTGGGCCGATCACGTGGTTCTGGTCATGGGATTGACAGCCCGTCTGGAGGGAGAGGAGATGAGAGGATTGGAACTGGAGGGATTCAATGCAGGGGATCGGACCTCATTGGATCTTCCTGCTGTACAACGTCAACTTATAAGCAGAATTGCAGCTACGGGAAAACCTGTAACCCTGGTCCTGATGACAGGTTCAGCTGTTTCCATTAACCGGGAGCATGAAATCGTACCCTCCATTCTTCAGGCGTGGTATGGAGGAGAGGCTGCCGGGGTAGCAGTGGCAGATATCCTTTTTGGTGACTATAATCCGGCCGGAAGATTGCCCGTTACCTTTTATCGATCGGTGAAAGACCTGCCGCCATTTGAGAACTATGATATGGAAGGAAGGACCTATCGGTATTTTGAGGGAGATGTTCTATATCCATTCGGACACGGATTGAGCTACTCCAGCTTTTCATACGATAACCTGATTCTTGACAAAGAGGAGTTATACGAGGGGGAATCGTTGACCGTCAGTGTGGATATTACCAACAACAGCAAAGTGGAAGGAGAAGAGGTGGTACAACTTTATCTACGGGACCTGAAATCGGAGGAGGTAAGGCCACTTAAAGATTTGCGTGGTTTTGTAAGAGTGCATGTAAATGCAGGTCAGACCGTTGTGGCAACCATGTCACTCGGGCCAGATGAACTTGCATATTATGATACCTCAAAAGGTGATTACATCGTGGAACCAGGTGCCTACGAAATTCTGGTGGGTCCCTCTTCCCAGGATTCAAAACTACTTGTAACCGATCTGCTGGTCAGGTAGGATTTTTATATGATCTCTTTGGATCCGTCGCCAATCTCGGCCACATAAAAATCAGCCTTGAGTCCGGTCCGATCGGTGTAGCCTTTTCCTACCCCGGCAATAAATGATTCCACCGCATGCTCTTTTACAATACTGACGGTACAGCCTCCAAAACCGGCACCAGTCATCCGGCTGCCTAAAGTACCTTCAATTTTCCGGGCTTCATCTACCAGGGTGTCGAGCTCTTTTCCAGTGACCTCATAGTCTTCTTTCAGTGAGTCATGCGATTGGTTCATCAAGATCCCGAAAGTTTTAATATCACCCTCATTGAGCGCCTCAATGGCAGTCAGGGTACGGCTGTTTTCAGTGATCACATGCTTCGCCCTTTTTCTTTCAATTTCATCCGTAATCAGATGAGATAATGTGTTGAATTCTTCAAGGTTCAGGTCACTTAAATATCGGATCTGTTTTTTAGTGCGAATGGCCTCCACAGCCGACTCGCATTGAGCCCTTCGCTCATTGTATTTCGAATCTGCTAAACCCCTTCTTTTATTGGTGTTGGCTATGACAATCTTCATGCCCTCCAGTACCAGAGGTACTTTTTTAAATTCGAGTGTGTCGCAATTCAGGAAAAGTGCATGATCCTTGGCCCCCATTCCCGAGGCAAACTGGTCCATTATTCCACAGTTTACACCCACAAAAACATTCTCAGCTTTCTGGGAGATTTTGACCATTTCCCAACGGTCCAATCCAAAGCCAAAAATCTGATTCATGGCAAAAGCTGTGACCATTTCAATGGATGCAGAAGACGAGAGACCTGCACCATTGGGAATATCACCTGAGTAAAGCAGATCGACACCTTCAATCTCTTTGGCCACATTACGCAATTCATTGAGCACACCAACCGGATAGTTAAACCAGGATTTACCCTCTTTCTCAAAAGGGGAATCCAGATTCACTTCAGCCCTGTGATCAAAGTTTGTGGTGGCTAGCCTGATTCTCCTGCTGTTGTTTTTCCTCACGAGAAGGTAGGTCCCGAAAGAGAGGGCGCATGGAAAAACGTATCCTCCGTTATAATCGGTATGTTCACCGATCAGGTTGACTCTTCCGGGTGAAAAAAATTTGTAAATTGCCTGGGTATCGTCACCATACAGGCCAATAAATGTCTCCTTGAGCTCTACTATGTTCACGGTAGTTAAGAATTTGGAATTCAAATGTAGAAAAAAAAATCTGATACAATTTCTATGGGCCAATTTTACTACTTTTAGAACCTGATGCGTTTGGCTGCAGCATACAAAAGGATAGGGGTATACCTGGGGATCATCGCATTCACTGCGGTCTTCCTGATGCCTTTCCTGGGCTTTGTTCACCTGTTAGACAGTGATGAAACCAAATATGCCGAATCGGCCAGGGAGATGTTGGTAACAGGCGATTATCTGACCGTTCAGATTGATTACGAACCCTTTCCCGAAAAGCCTCCACTATTTTTCTGGCTTCAGACACTCTCCATGAAAATTTTCGGGATCAACGAATTTGCTGCCAGATTTCCCAACAT
>JAOZUK010000361.1 GCA_029938715.1 Bacteroidales bacterium
TACCCTATTAAGGGCAATTGAAGATATTGGTACGGGCAATATGTTTGTGAATTATGATACTGCAAACCTTGCCATGTATGGCAAAGCAAATCCCTTTGACGGACTTAAGGTATTATCCAAATATGTAAAGGCTTTTCATGCTAAAGACGGCATGTATCCAACTATTCCTTATGAGCTGGGAAAAGAAGTGCCCATTCCTGAAGGAGTAGTTGACTTTCCTAAGGTGTTTGAGTACCTCAAAGAGATTGATTTTACGGGTGAGATTATTATTGAATGCGAAATGTCAGGCCAACAGAAAGACTATATCCTTACTACAAAAAAATATCTGGAAGGGCTTATTTTATCATAACAAAACAGAAAAAATGAATTCACTACAAAGAACCATCAATTTTATTGAGAACAGGGAGGTTGACAGGGTTCCTTTCCATCCCATTCTTATGCAATTTACAGCCAAATACGCTGGTGTAAACTATAAGGATTTTTGTCTGGATCCTGAAACAAAATGCAAAGCAAATATTAAGGTTGCTGAAGCGTTTGGCTCCGATTGGGTGAATGTCATGTCTGACCCTTATGCCGAGGCTGAAGCTTTTGGACTTAAGGTGGAATACCCCATTAATAGCTTGCCAATCTCAAAGGGATATGTCATCAATGACATTGCAGATGTTGATAAACTGACTGTTCCTGTTATCACTGAACATGAGCGTCTTCTTGCCAGAATTAAGGAGATTGAGATATATAAAGAGTTAGTGGGAAATGAGTATTTCATATGCGGTTGGGTTGAAGGACCCCTGGCAGAGTACTGCGATATCCGGGATATATCAACTGCATTTCTTGATTTCTATCACTATCCTGAAAAATTAGAAAAGGCACTGGATATCATTACAGAATTTAGTTTGGAGTTTATTACGGAACAGGTAAAAGCCGGGGCACATTGTATTGGCATTGGCGATGCGGTTTGTTCGCAAATATCTCCGGATTTATATCAACAATTTGTTTTTGAACGTGAAAAGCAGATGGTCGATCATACGCATTCGCTTGGCGCAAAAGTAAAATTGCATATCTGTGGCAATACCACGGCCATTTTACCTGATATGATAAAGACCGGATCAGATATCATTGACATCGACCACCTGGTTACCAGGATGGAAGATTTTAACCACCTGCTTTCGGAACACCAGGTTTTCTCGGGAAACAGCGACCCGGTATCCATTATACAGGATGGAAACAGGGAAGCAATTCATACTAGTGTTTACTCCTGTTACAAACAGACAAGAGGCAGAGGTATTGTCTCGGCAGGATGTGAGATTCCCGCAGCAACAAGCTTTGAAAATATGCAGAATTATATGAAAGATGCGCATGAAGTTTTGAAGAAGTAGGGAGGAGTTGCAGATTAAAACAGATTCGTGTTTATATGTTTCCTTCGTGTAAATCCCAAATTGGAAAACACATTTCGAAATCATTCCAATTTATGTCTCCAAACTGAAGTGTAAATGATTGAAACAATTTTTTATCTAAATATTTTTTGGTCATGGGATTTTTTGCATTTTTCAAAAAAGGACTAAAGTCAATTGACTTTTCAACACCATCAGAGAATAAGAAATTAATCTTATAGTCACCTTTATATTCTGCATTTTGTATTGAAATAATCATATCTACAGTTTTACAAAATTACACCAATTCATCCTCTTATCAAACCACAATTTTGCCCATGCATTTTGACCGCAGTCTCAGACATCTTTATATTTATCGGTTGTCCAGCTATTGAGGCGAAAAACTTCCGGTATAGATGATTTGAATATGAGAAGAGATTGATACGCTTGCAAAATAAATTCATACTCTAAGAAAAAGATTTTTTCCAGATTGATTATACCTTTCGGTATTGAAATGTCACATATTCATACCGTTAACGATATCAATCATGAAGAATCTTCTATTATCCCTAACAGTGTTAATATTCTTGGGCAGCTCAGGAATTTGTCAATCACAGGAGATACCTCCAAAAAACCGCGATGCCGGATATACAGGAGAGAGCATTACGCTTGAGAATGATCATATTAAAATGATCTTCTACAAGCGGAAAGTCGGAGCGCATAAAGATCAAATTGATGGATGGTCATGGGCTGAACTCTATGGTCCGGATGAGCGTGGAGAATTAACGAAATACCTTGGAATATTAGATCATTTTGGTGAAGTTGATATGGAAGGACACGTACATCCGCTGAGGATGGATGCTCCGGACTATACAGTTGAGGAAGACGATAAAGGTAAAAAGCTGATCTTTAATCTGGATATGCAGATACCCGAAGAGGCATGTATGGTGTGGGATAATTATGTCGCAGTTCACGGTCAGCTAAGCTTTTATTTGCCAAAAGATGAACCTGTTATAAATTACCACTTACTAGTCAAGCCCGATTTTCGTGTATCCTATCGCAGCATAAGAGGGCCATGGCTCAGAATTGGTGCTTTTGATTTTGGAGCTGAAAAAGAGGATGCTATATTTCCGGGAATCGAGTGGTTGGTTGATAAACAATGGTCGAGTAGTATTGACTATTTATCTCCCGAGCTGGCTTTGCGTGTATCGCCACATCCTCGGAAAGTAACTGCCCCCATCATGGCAATCAGTCACGACGGACTGGCTGTTGGATTGAGTTGGGATCCTTTGTTAGGTAGTGTTGATGAGCTAAACCGGATTCATCATCCTCAACCGGTGTTTGCTTCACCCAATTTTATCGATAAAAGAGAAGAGCATGTAATGGGATTGATGTTTCCCAGTGCAGGAATGGGGATGGATGAGAATAGTTTGAAAGCTTCCCCGGCTCTAAGAATGCCACGAAAAGGAATTGAATTTGATGCTCAGATTGTAGTGGTAAAAGGTACGAGCCTGGATGCTATTACTAACTGGGTGCAGCGAGATAACTTGCCGGATCCCGGTAATCAGCGCTTTGAAAAAGGTGAAGTGCTTGAAAAAATTGCTGAAGCCTATGATTCCCATTTTTGGGAAGAGGGAGTGGGATGGAGCTTTCATAAACCGGTGAAATCCATCGGACTGTTTCATGGAACGGCATGGTATCTCTCCCTGGCTGTGAATGGGGAGATACGAGAGAAGCCATCCTATTATGTGCCCGACTTTATTAATTATTACCTGGAAACAGGAATTAATAAGGAGCTGAAATTCAGCTTGAAAAAGAAAGTTGACTGGTGTTACAAACAGGGACATTTTGAAAGAAAAGCAATAAAGAACAGCAGGATTAATGGATTTCCCGATATGTTTAATTGGTACACCGATAAAGAACTTCGGGCGTATGGTGATGAAATATTAGAATGGCAGGAAGACAATGGCAGCTTTAAGTTTGATCCGCATGGCAGGCAT
>JAOZUK010000362.1 GCA_029938715.1 Bacteroidales bacterium
ACCCAAATTGCATTGCAAAAACGAGGTATATTAAATAGATTTCGAAAGCTTCAATTGTTCATATTCTTGTGTACGGGATCCCTGGTCTCGGGCCAATACTATGGAATGCAATTTTCTGCTCATGACTTTGGGCTGGATCAGAGATCGGGTCTCGATCTGACTCCCGAACATGCCTTCGACATTAAAGGAGATCTTAATCTGCAATTCTACCTCCGTCTAGATCCGGGGCACGCATCCTATTTTGGATACATTTTCCGTTTAATCTTAGGAGATCAGAACATCGACCTAATTCATGGCATTGTACCCGGGAACCCCAATAACTTTGAGCTGATCCTCGGTGACAAGACCAGTAAAGTAGCATTCGCCATACCGGTTGAAGAGTTACAGAAGGAGTGGCTTAAGCTCAGGTTTACATTGGATTTTAAGAGTCAAAGAATAACCTGCCACTTCAACGATGAAACTTTTGAAGATGATTTGACCGGTTTTAATAGAGAAGATGGTTTCAGATTGATGTTTGGGGCCAACTCTTTTGGGAATTTCTCATCCACAGATGTTCCAGCCATGATTCTTCGCGATGTGGAGGTGAGCAATGGTGATCGTACAACCGCCAGGTGGTCATTGAATGAGATTAATGGAACCATTGCTCATTCTGTTCCAGCCGGTAACAATGGGACAGCATACAATCCTACCTGGTTGCTGAAACGTCACAATACCTGGGAACTTGCATTAAATAAGGAGGTAGCAGGAAAGATAAAGACCACCTATGACTCCCGGAATGATAATCTGTATATGGTATCAAAAGACACCATCTTCATATACAATATAAATACAGATTCTCTGGTTCGAATTACTGCAAATTCGGAACTACGCATACAGAACTCCAACGAAATTCTCTACGATACAATCAACCGCAGACTTATCTCCTATTCATTGGAGAACAATTACCTTTCAGTTTTCGATTTTGATAAAAGGCAGTGGTCCCCACATGATAAGGGTGAACTGGAGGAGATTGACTATTGGCACCACAACAGGTTAATTACGCCCGATGGATTGCTGGTTGCAATTGGGGGTTATGGACACTACATGTATAAAAACTCAGCATGGTTCTGGAACGTAGAGAAAAATAGTTTTGACAGCCTCAGATACAAAGGAGATTTTCATCCCAGGTATCTGGCAGGTTTGGGATTTAATCCTCAGGACAGCCTCTACTATGTGATTGGTGGTTATGGAAGCGAAAGCGGGAAACAATCTGAAAATCCCGACTACTACTACGAGATCCTCAGCTTCTCCACAACGGAGATGGCAATGTCCAGGTTTCATGAGTTTGAAAATACACGAGCTGGATTCTGCTTTGCAAGTTCCGTGGTTTTTGATGATTCTAATAACATGTATGCCCTCTATTTTAACAAGTATCAATTTGAGAACAGACTCCAACTGGTCCAAATCCCCCTGGATAACCCGAAAATCATTGAACTGGCTAATCCCATTAAGTATAATTTTCTGGATGTCAACTCATTTTCCGACCTGCACTTCAATAAACCATCCAATTCACTTGTGGCCGTGTCTACCTATCTATCAGAGGGAATAACAATGGTTTCTGTTCATTCTATTGCATTTCCACCACAGGCCCATATCATAAATTCCCCTGCTCCTGAAAAGAGCAGCTCCAATTTAATGTTCTATTTTGTGGCTGCCCTGGTTTTGATTGTTACCCTCTTATTGATCATCTTCCGTAGAAAGGGTTCAAAAAAACTCCAGGAAAAATCAGCTCCTCTAAAACGGGAGACGATTCATAGAGTCTATGAGAACTCCATTATACTTTTTGGGGGATTCCAGGTGATCGACAGGAAGGGAAATGATATTACAGGTCAGTTCACTCCGCTGCCAAAAAAACTTTTCCTGTTTATTTTGTTGCACTCCCTGCGAAACAACAAGGGAGTCTCCTCCAACACACTGTATGAAACTTTCTGGTTTGATAAATCAGTTGAAAGCGCAAGAAACAACAGAGCTGTAAATATTGTAAAACTGAAGTCACTGCTTGAAAATCTGGATTCTGTATCCATATCAAAAGAGACCGGGTACTGGAAGTTTGATTTTGATCCCTCCCGGATACACATCGACTTTTACGATTATCTGCAAATTGCCAATCACACATCCGAACTTTCCCGGGAAGATATCATCGACCTTCTGGCAATTATTGAAAACAGGCCATTGCTCAACAACACCAACGCCGATTGGCTGGACCCCTTCAAGTCAGAGGTCTCTAACGACATTATCGACGCTTTACTCAGGTATATAGAACGCTCCAACGATGATCCGGAATTCCTGTTACATCTAACAAATTGCATATTCATCAATGATTCTGCAAGTGAAGAGGCCTTGAAGGTCCAATGCAGATTACTGATTAAACAGGGCAAACACAGTCTGGCAAAAAAAGCTTATTCGAAATTTATCAGCGAATACAGACAACTCTATGATGAAGAGTATAAGCTTAGTTTTAATCAGATCATAGAGGAGAATTAGCTTTACAATTCTGTGCTAAAAAAGAAAACCGGGCTAATTTATCATTAACCCGGCTATCTAACCAAACTTCTACTTTATGAAAAAAATCAACACTACTATTATATAAACACTACTTATGATTTACTTCTTTCGTTCTAATATACATTCTGACAAATAATTAATCATTAATAAAGCCTTAATAGGTCAATTAATTTCATTATTTCATCTCCAGAATACACACTTCTCTGGTCCCATAACAAAAATCAGGGTGGATCCTGATTCTATATCCGCATGATTCAAATAAGGTTGGGTTAGTTTCACACCATTGAGACTTACTTCCTGGACATAAGGATTGGCATCGGATCTGTTCTCAGCAAGCACTGTAAAAACAGCTCCGTCTGCCATATCGATCTCCACCTTATCAAAAGAGGGTCGCCCGATAGAATAGCGGTCATCACCGGGACAGATGGGATATATTCCCATGGTATTCAAAATGTACCAGGCAGACATCTGTCCGCAATCCTCATTGCCTACAATCCCGTCGGGTTTATCCGTATAAAACTGATCAAGTATTTCAGATACTATTTCCTGGGTTCTCCAGGGCTGTTCAACCGAGTTAAACAGGTAAGCAATGTGGTGACTGGGTTCATTTCCATGGGCATACTGACCAATTAGTCCGCTAATATCGACTGACTGTTCCTCACCCAAAATCTCAGATGTAGTGGTAAAAAGCGAATCAAGCTTTACTGCAAAGGCATCCTGGCCTCCGTAGAGTTCTATCAGACCTTCCACATCATGAGGTACATACCAGGTCCACTGCCATGCATTTCCCTCCACGTA
>JAOZUK010000123.1 GCA_029938715.1 Bacteroidales bacterium
ATGGAGCTGTGGTGATGGCCCTAACCTTCTTGATTTTTACCTTCTGCAGATTCAGCTCCCCTCCCGGAGGTTTCCATCCCACCGGGCTTTGCGGGCCAGTTTGAGCTTGAGACCCGTCTGATTGATTCAATTCTCTTGTACAGGCTGCCAGAGGAAGCAGAGCCATGGCTTTTAATAAATCGCGTCGATTATTCATGGATTAGCTTTTTGAGAAGACTCTTTTGTAGTTTTCAACCACCATCCCTGCATAGGGTTTGGCAATTGCCACAAGTTTTTGCTTATCAGACTCTGACAGGCTTTTCAGGTTCTGCAAAACTGCCACATTGGCTTCAAGTTGATCGATGGTCAACACGCCACTGCACAGGGATGAAACCGGAAGCGCATAGACATATTGATGGAGATTAGCCAGGCTAAGCTCTGTTTCTGCAACCACATTCGGTATATCTGTAACCTTATCGGGAGTGGTATCTATACGTCCCCCCATCATGCTACCCCCTGCCATGGTTTTCATGGCAATCACTCCATACTCTTTCTCAAGTAAGACAGGCAATACATGCTTTTCGAAAGATTCAAAACTGGGGTCCAACACATTCAACGGCATTTGAACCGTATCCAGTTCAATCCCCCTCTTTTCCAGAAAATCCAGAAGGTGCAGGTGGGTAACCGGATTTTGATGTCCTGTAAACCCAATATAGCGTGCTTTACCTTTCTCTTTGGCCTCCAGGAAAACATCCAGAACACCCGCATTAATTCTATTGTCCACATCCTCAGGACTTCCAAGTGCATGGATCTGCCATAGATCTACATAATCTGTATTTAATGCCTTAAGCGAGTCATCCAGTTGTTTTTGCACCCCTTCAGCAGTCTTTGCCGGAGCCTTGGTCATCAGAAATATGTCATCACGGTATTTGGGAGTAAGAAACTTCCCCATATACTCTTCCGACCGGCCATCATTGTATCCTCTGGCATTGTCATAAAACCGGATGCCCAGTTCCATGGCACGTTCGAGCATCCCTTCCGCCTCTTTAGGGTCTTCTGTCCATCCCAGATGATAGCCCCCCAGGCTAAAGGCAGTCACTTTTTCGCCATTTCGGATCAGCTGACGCTGGGGCAGAATATCACCAAACTTATCGGAGGCGGTCATGCCCATGGCCCAGTCCGTCATAAAAGCTAAAGCTGCAGCAGCACCTGCTTTTTTAATAAACTCTCTTCTGTTTTCCATATTATATAAGATTTGATTAGAATCAATGTTTAGAACAAGCATTTATCGTTCCTGACACCATAATTTAATACGGAACCATTAACAGATGTTTAATAATCTATTAATCCACGAAAAAGAGGCTGCCCGATTGGGACAGCCTCTCAATCAATTTAGTAATGAAACAACTATTCCTTAATAAACTTAGTGGAATGGGCTGCTCCTGTAACAGTTTCAACTTGAAGGATATACATCCCGTTATTCATGTCTGAAATATCAAGTGTCCTGCTGAATTCTCCATTCAGATCGAAACGCTTAACCATACGTCCGGTCACATCAAAGAACATGGCTCCACTCAGCTCAGAATCGCTAGCCAGTGTAAGCACTCCATTGGAAGGATTCGGGTAGATGGAAATTGAAGCTGCTACTGCTTCATTTTCCTCAATACCTATGGCAACACCGTCATCATAGTACTTCTTAACCATAGCAAGTTGAGCTTCACTATCCCAGTCCTCAATGGTTCCGTACCACTCCTGAGCACCCAGTTTCAGTCCATCGATTTTCGACATAACATCTGCTGAGTATGTGAAGTCTTCGGGCATGTCCATTACATTTGTCATACCTGCACTGTTCTCAACGCCGTCACCAGGAATGGTTTTGGCATCATAGTCACCAATGGTGAATTCTAACCTGTCCGGAACAGAAACATCTGCCCAACTGAAATTAGCCCGGGCCCAAGTACCATATAGATCACCTTCAGCCTGGCTCTCAATCATATTGGTCGCCATGCCTGGATCAACCTGGATATGGTTATCCATGATCTTCACATTGTCATGATTTTCAGCAATGGTATCCGTCATGTTGCTGGTAAACCTGGCAGGAAGATTCACAACCTGGTGTGGAGGAACTGGTAAACCTGCAGCAGCTGCGAATCCCCAGTCTGTATATGAAACAGGGAAATCTGTGGTATCATTCAATCCACCACTGTAGTAGTTATCCAGGAAAGGACTGGTGAAATTCAGGTTATTGGAAGCCATAAATTTCACATCGTCAATGGTTGGTGCTGTTTCACCTGGGAAGGCAAGCTCCCAATGGTCCTTAGAGGGATGCATCAGGTTTACAAGACCCACCTCTACTGGTCCGTACTCAGTCTGACTCTGGAGCTGGCTCAGCATAGTCTCTGTCATCTCACCCATCCAGAGGCAATTGATAAACACATTGTTGGTAAAATAGGCCTCTTTCCACTGCTCCATGAAATTCCAGTATCTTGGAATATTCTGGATGGTATTGTGATTGAAGAAGGCGAAATTTACAGGGCAATACTTGTTCATCACCAGCAATCCACCGTTAGCAACAGTTACGTTCTCCATCCACAGTGTATCGATGGCTTTGCCATCACCACGGGTGAAAATAGCATAGTTCCAGGGATTCTTGAATTGAGTCATGTCACGGAAGTAGCAGTTCTTCAGGAAGATATCCATCTCACCATCTACTCCATTCAATGATACAACATCACCACTTACCTGATTCTCGTGGATAAAATCCTCAAAAACCAGCCTTTGGTTGGTACCCTGCAGCCTGAACAATACAGTTCCACCGCCTTCGGTGGTCATGGTAGGCCAGTAAACATTCTTCAAGGTTAGGGAACCATTCACACTATGGGAGAAAGGATCTCCACCATCCTTGGGAGTGGTCAGAACCAAAGCTTTCTTGCCACCTTCTTCACCAACAATAGTAAGGGTAGAAGTTGAATCGGCTGCACTTCCAAAAAGGATAGGTGAAACCACGGTATAAGGTGCACCTGCTTTTAACTGGTAGATTCTGGCAGGATTGGCCCTGACTCCTCCATCGAGGGTATCCCCGTTGATGGTGGTTTCAATGATGCCTGGTCCAGTGTTTTCAATCACCATCACATCCTGGCCAAAGACCGAGATTGTACTAAATAAGATCATGGCAACTGCACATGAAATAAATCTGGTAAACTTTCTCATAATTCTTAATTTTTGGTTAATAATAATAGTTATACACTAGTAATTAAAAGTCGTAACGAACACCGAGTATGACATTCATGCCATAGTATTCGGATCTCCTCGGGTAAATCGCTCCAAGGGCATCCACCACCCGGTCGTCTATATAATTGTTCAAATTTGCGATATCCAAGGAAACAGCCAGTCTTGGGGTAATCTGCTGCCTAACATTCAGATCCATACGAAACATGGATTTATTGAATTCATCCAAAAGGCTATGGAGGGGATCCACACTGGTAATGGTGGAACCCTGATAACGGAAGGATAAACGGGTGGAGAAACCTTTGTAATCCCATCCAATCCTTGCATTGAATATACTGGCAGGCTGGTCGAGCATACGTGACTCCCGGGTTTCATAAATGGGATTATAAACCGTGATGGGCCAAAACCCGGAAGAATCAATGCCTTCCTCAAAAGCCACAAAGGGAAGATCCGTGGATGACCAAATCATGGAGTAGTTGAGATCAAGAACCAGCCCACTCAATATCCCGGGCAAGTACCAGAAATTGCTCTGCCAGCTTAGCTCAAATCCGTAATAGGAGGATTGGTTTGGATTGTTAATGGGCTTGTTGTCGTTTGTGGCGTTGACCGTATAGACCATAGAATCATACAGGGCCTCGGGCGCTGTCAGCGATTCAATAAAAGAGGGTGGTGCACCCGACTCTGCCAAGGACTCCACATAGGCAGGCTTATAGTCCGGAATGCGGTAAACCAGTTCATCGATCACCTTATAGAATCCATTGACAGTAACCAGTCCGAGCTTGTTTGCATAGAATGAAATCCCAATGTCAAAGTTATTCGCCAGAGCCGGATGGAGGTAAGGATTGTAGGAACGCACGTTCTCACCGTTCATATCCCGGGTCAGTGAGGGGGACAACAGTGAAAAGTCGGGACGGGACGCGCTCTTGTAATAGGCGCCTCGTACATCCATCCAATCTGTTATATCGACTTTCATGTTCAGACTGGGAAACCAGTTGGTGTTCTCCCTGTTGGCTGTAACGGGGACTGGATATCCTGCTTCCAATCCAAAATTATCCCAGAGATTCTCTACCACAAAATTGCTGGAGTATTCAGTTTGTATATTCTCAATCCTGATACCAGGCAACAGCATGATCCTTCGTCCGATGCGAATCTCAGCCATCACATATCCAGCCATAAGCTGTTCCGTGGTTTCGTAATCATTCCTGTACGACTGGGGCCCCCTGAGCTGATGAAAATCCTCCAGGTTCAGATCGGGATGACCATCCACATACCTGTATGTACTGTCGAACACTTCCTGTAAATATCCCAGATCAGTTGCCCAGGAGAAATTGTACCTGCCATCAAGGAAATTGCCGTAGTCATAATCGGGATCATAGAAGTTTACGGCAGGGATTCCTGCTCCATGTGAACTTCCCACATCTATTTCGGTGAGAAAATCGGGATATATATTGTTGTAGAACATATCCATTCGTCCATCACCGATCCCTCCATGAAAATAGGTCCAGCTGGTCTGCTGATCACTGCTTCGCACTTTTTTCTTGTACCTGAATCCTGTCGTCAAAAAACCGGATACTCCACCCAATCGATAGGGGATCTTCCAGTTGGCATTCAGGGTATTTGAAACGTCTTCCCTGGTCACATTCTCTTTCTCATTCCATCTGACAACTGCATTAGTTACATCGAGGACCTCATCATAATAATCTTTAATCAAATCGGCTGGTTGAGCAAAAATCAGATCCTGGCCCCCAATCTTAGAGGTTAGTGATTCTCTATCCTCATGGTGATATCGATCGCTGCTATTGCCTGCCCTGGATCTGCTGTAGGAATAATCCACATCAAGCACCGTATTTCCAATATTAAACTCTGCTGCTAAGGAGTGCAACTGGAAACTCTCTTCCGGGAAATCTTCCGATATGTTATAATCATAATTGCTGCTGCTAAACAGGTATGCACCTGTTCTTGCTTCAATATTGTCCTTTCTCTGGCTATACATGTTATTGAACTTAAGACTCATAAAGTCCGTTTTGTAGTCCAATACCAGGCTACCATTGGCACGTTCCCGGATTCGTTTTCTCTCTGTAAGCGAAGCACTGTTAGTCTGCAGAGAACTTCCTGTCTCGGCGATAATTCTACCATAACCCGCTGAAAACTCATCTGCCGACCGGTCCACTCGCTCAATACCCCCGCTTGCAAGTACTCCAAACTTATTGTCAAAAAAGCGATTCCCCACACTTCCTGATAACTTGTAATTCCCATAAGTATTATGCAGGTTGTTATAGGTACCCGTACCATAAACGTTAAAGTGGAAACCTTCCCCGGCCACACGGGTTCTCAAATTTACAATACCACCAATGGCGTCTGCATCTTTGTCGGCTGTTAAACTTTTGGACAGCTCAATTCCATCCAGCATTTCTGAAGATACCGTGCTCAAACCCACACTTCTGTCTCCTGAAGCTCCAGGCATTCTGACACCATCAATCTGAATAACGCTGTATTTCGGTGACAGTCCCCTGATCACAACCCTCTCGCCTTCGCCTCCTGACCTCTGAAGAGATACTCCAGGCAGGCGCCCGATGGATTCGGCAGCATTCACATCAGGTACATCCCTGATCTTATCAGATGAAACAATGTTAGTGATGGCGTTGGAAGCCAACTGCTGATTGATGGCTGCCCTCTGCCCCTTTGCCTGCATGGTCACCACAGCTTCTTCTCCCATAATCGCTTCCGGAAACATCTCCTGGTCCAGTTCAAGGGTTTCGCCCGCATTGAGCTGAATATCGGCAAGTTCAATTTGCTTATATCCAATATACCTGAATATGATGGTTTGCGTCCCTGCCGGAATATTTGATAAAGTATATTTCCCGTCCAAATCTGTAGAGGTACCCATGCTGGTTCCCTGAATTGCCACATTGGTGCCAATAAGAGGTTCTCCCGTGAAGGCATCCAAAACTGTACCCGTAATTTTAGCATTCCCCTGGGCAGCCAGATTCAAAGTGAGCCCCAAGAGTAAAAAGACGAAAATGGAATAGGGTATAAGTTTTTTCATAAACGTAGTCTTTTGTAAAAAAGAGACAATGATCTCGAGATCATGTTTAGTTCAGGTTCGGAAAGCAAATTATATTTAATGGGTTAACAAATGATTAAAAACTCATTAATCCAACATTAATTTAAGAAGAATAAGAAAAATTACTTCCGTCTCAATCCTGTACAGAAGAGTTCAATCATCTACAATCCAAGGGCTTCCTTCAGGCTAGGCAGGTTTGGATGCTTAGGTGCAATTTCTGATAGCTCCTGGAAGATTGCTTTTGCTTTTGGGATATTCTGGCTGTATAAATTCGTCACACAGTAGCGAACCAGAAAGTCAGGATGCTTTGCGAAACCTGCATAAGCCTTATCATAAAATGGCAATGCGGTCAAATCCTGCTTCTGGTAGAGGATATCTCCAATCCGGAAATTGACCAGGGGACAATCATTGACTGTGAGGCAGCTTAAAAAATAGTGCATGGCTGAATCAAGATCCGTATCAGAGAATAAGATTGCCTGTGCATATAGTGGTTCAATGTTACGGGGTATATACTTCAAATAGTCAAATTCCCGGGAGTCCATAGGACGAGCTGCCTGGATCTCCACATTCGCCAATTTTCTCTCAACAGCCTTTATTAGTGACCTTTGTTCTTCATCCTCTGGCTTTTTAAAATCTTTCAGACTGAGGGCATCATTGTATAGATTCACGGCTCCCTTATAATTGCGTTTAATGGTTTCCAATTCACCCAAAAGAGAATAGGCAAAAAGGTTTTCACCATACTGAACCGATTTCCGGAGACAGGCTTCTGCTGCATAGAGATCATTCATCTTGAGCAGACAGTTTGCCGCCCTGTTATAGTAATCAGAATGATAAGGATTAATTCCAATGAGGGCCTCGTATTCATCTAATGCCAACTCCAATTCATCGTTATCCTCAAGGTGTTCAGCCAATTGAGAATGAAGAGATCTAATACTGCCATTGGGATTAAAAAGTAATGAAAAAGCGAGTGAATCCACAAACCCGCTGGTCTGAAATGTATCCCTAAAGGTAATTTCAGAATTAAGTGCAGTAAATGGCCAATAAGATTTTAAATGCTCAATCTTGTAGACACCTACCAGGCTGTCCAGGGCAGTGTATGCCCAATTTTGCCTGTAGTAATCCTTCCCTCTGATGTTGTTTGGATCAGATTCTGATTCAATTAATCCCGATGAAACAATGCTTGAATAAAAAGCATCTGCCAGGACAAACTGGCCGTCGATATTGGGATGTACATGCTCGGTGAGCAGGTTGTTGCCAATCAATCCCCCCTGCGAGTTATTCGAGAACCACTCCCTGGCCGGTATCAGGGTAGCATTGGATTCTTCAGCCAGGAGATAAATTACCTCACTAATCTCCTCAGAGGCACGAAAACGGATGGGATCCAGATCCTTAGCCCTGTAGAACATGCTTTTTGCACCCAGGGTATCTCCGCGTACAAGTGCGTCGATGGCTTCCTGATAGGCCTTCCCGGCGCTGAGATCTTCTTCCTCTACATCTCCAAAGGGTGGAAGATCTTTTATGTTACTAACCAGATCGCTAATAAATACAGGGACCTTTTGATTGGTAGCTTTTTTCACCATATAGGACAGGTTATTCCTGTATTGCTCCAGGCCTACATCGTATTTCTCTCCCTGATAAACAATGTCTTTATCCTTCACAATCTTTTTCATCAGGGTGCCTTTCTCCTCAGAAATTTCAGATCCTTTTGTAAGACCTTTGGAGATACCTCCCACAGCTGATCTCATTAGTTGGTAGATCCGAAGATTCATAAGTTTCAGATGGGCTGAGGTAATCAAAGGGCTTTTGCTCATGGTTTCATTGGACCCTACGCCAAAAGCTCCATAATATTCGTTGTGACCGGCATAGATCAAAATGGCATCCGGTTCATATTTTAGCACTTGATTCATAAAATCTTTCAGGGTGATGCTATTGATCGCCGTAATGGAAGTATTTACGACTTCAATGTGCCTGGCGGGAAAAGCATCTTCAAGCCGTTTGTGTAAAATTCGGGAAGCCATCAGGTTTGTGTCATAGGGGTAACCATAAAGGGTTGAGCTACCCAGGAGGAAAATCCTGAACCCATTCTTTGGCTTTTGCCTGAGAAACATATCATTAGTACCTGTAGTAGCCTCAAAACGAGTGAAATATTTCTCACCCACATGTGGATTTAACTTTAGGTAGTTTTCTTTCGACTCAGACTCAGGAGCAACAAACAGATGCATATCACTTCCGTAGGAGAAGAGTCTCAAAAAGAGTTCGAACAAAGCAAAAACTATAATTACAAGGAACCATGAAATTATTCTGAAATAGATTTTGTTCATTTTGAACCAATTTTTTCGATTGAAAGACTGAAAGGAGAGATGATCTCCCCAAAGCCCGTGCGGTAATAGGCTTCCAGCATATTCCTACCCTTCTTGAAATAGCAATCCTCAAGGACAATTTCCGTTAGGGTGGTATCGCTGTTAAATTTGGAATAGGTTTGGGGAACCATTTTAATAACCACCCTCCCCTCTCTTTCAGGTTTTTGATGGAACGTGAATGTGATATCGTAATACCCTGGTTTTTCAAACTCCACATCCCAGTAAGAGTATACATCATCCTTGGTCCACTGTTCGGGCGTTCCCTTTGCATCGTTTCGACTGAGATAAACCGGATTTTCAAACTCCGGATTAACCACAATCCCCTGTGGTTTAGGATTCCCTTCTTCTATCACAATTTTATGATACCAGGCATCCAACTGATTCTTCAAAGTGTTTGCCTTTTCCCCCTCATTAGCCACAATGTTATTCTTTTCAAAGGGATCCTCAGCGATATTGAATAACTCGAAGTCGTTAATGTTCGCATTACGCTCCGCATGTCCCACCAGTTTATAATCTCCCTGCCTAATGGCTATATTTTGATATAGTTCGGGGTAACCTCTTCCCCATTGCCAGTAGAGAAATCTGTTTTTAAACCAGGCCTCCTCTCCCTTCAGGATGGGGAGCATGCTTTTTCCATCAATCTCTTCAGGTATTTCAGATTCCAGTCCGCAAATGTCAAGGAGGGTGGGTAAAATATCTATATGTGCCGTGGTAGTATTTATCTTTTTCCCCGATTCAAATAGCTCCGGGTAGTGGATAAAGAAGGGAACTTTAATCCCTCCTTCGTACACCGTACCCTTGGTGGATCTTAACCCTGCATTGTACCGGGCCGGGATGGGGCCATTGTCCGACATAAATATCACCACCGTATTCTCCAGTAGCGCATTTTCCTTAAGGTATTGCAAGATCCTTCCCACATTCTCATCCACATTCTCAACCATGGCATAGACCCTTCGGGCAGCATCTTCCTCTCTTTTGTTTAACGTGGGAGAGAAGCTCAGATCCTTATAGTTCTCCAGGTACTTCTCAGGCACCTGCAGGGGTCCATGGGGTGCATTGTAAGCCAGGTATACAAAAAAGGGTTTTTCTTTGTTAATATCTATAAAAGCCAGGGCTCCATTGGTAAATACATCCGTACAATAGCCCTGTGTCTTAATGGCTTTATTGTTCTGATGCAATACCGGATCGAAATAGGAAGAGTCGGGACGATGGAAATTCTCCAGATCACCCACCTGTCCTATTCCTCCAGCCTTATGAATCAAAGATTGTGTAAAACCCTGATCTCCGGGACGACTTGGATAAGTGTCCCCCAGGTGCCACTTACCAAAAATCCCGGTCTGATATCCGTTTGAAGCCAATATTTCGGCAATCGTCACCTCTTCAGGATCCATAATGGCTCCTCCATTAAAAGTGTCATAGATCCCTGTGCGCAGGTAGAATTTCCCGGTCATCAAAGCGGAGCGCGTGGGTGCACATACCGGATCCACATAGAAATTGGTGAAGTGTGTGGACTGCTCCGCAAATTTATCAATATTGGGCGTACTTATGTAGGGATTCCCAGTAAATCCAAGATCCCCATAACCCTGGTCATCGGTCATGATCAGAACTATGTTTGGCGGGCGCTGACCCGAATCACTTAATGTCTTGTCACCCTGGCAGCCCACAAGGGAAAGGCCCAAAGCGATCAAAAGGAGTTGTCCAAACTTCATAAGTTCTGATGTTAAATTAACCTACTGTAACTATTTTTCACCCCGCACCGGCATCTCCAGACTAAGTGGCTTTTCTTTGCGAAGCATCAGTGAAGCTTCTCCGGTCAGCCAAAGGTAGTGGTCCGAAGGTTTCCCATCCATATCGACAAACTTGGCCCAATCACTCACAGGTGGATTATCTGACACCTTAAAAATGGCCGTTCCTTCATTTACTTCATCAAACATGGCGATGTAAAGCATCTCGGCCCCGGCTACAAGGGCAGTTGATATCTGATCCCAGTAAAACTGTCCTCCAAGTCGGGGTACAGAAGCAAGTGGTTTTGGGATAAGCCTGTCAGAGAGACGGCTTAAGTTATGCCAGCTAAACCCGGGACACACACAGGGCGCATAATCCACATTGTTGGCTTTACACCAGGTGATGTCATTCAGGATCACATCCCTGTAACGATACATGTCCTTGTGCAGCAAAGGGGAGAAACGTTGTACCATCCAGGGCATGATTACGTCTGCTTGCCTGATAAGTTCATGCAGGTATGGATCTGGGTTGCAATCGGCATTCAGATTGCGCCAGAAAGTGGGCACTCCCATCATGATGCTACACCCTCCATACACCGGGTCATTTTTCAGGAAATCAATAAAACGCTGGAGACCAATGTTGCGGATGTTATAGGGACGGGTGGCAAACCCTACTCCCCATATGGCTACAAGGGGTTTTCCCCTGTGATGAAGGTAGGTCTTTTCCCCTTTTTGATTTGTGACATGGAGTGAATCCACCAGGAATTTCCAGTCCTCAATCAGAGCAGAACAGTCTTCACCTTCACTTTTCAGACCAGAGAGGTCATACATCACCGCTATTGCACGATCGTATTTGGAGGCTGCATCAAAAGCGTGCTTAAATACCTGCACATTATGAGGGTTCCGGGACCTGGCAGCACCAAAAAATCGCTGCATAAAAACGCCGTCAACCCCATATTCCTGCATCCACCGGAAATGGGTGTCAATGGTACTTTGATCGCCAGAATAGAAAAAACGGGCGGTGCTGCCATCAGCCAACTTTAATCCTGTGGGATAAGTTTTTTCATATTCTGAAATATCGGGCCACATATCGATTCGAACCTGGTTCTCATCGGGGTACATGACTCCGCTCTTTGGCATCTTAAACCACCCCTGATACCCCGCCATTGCCATTCCTTTATAGGAAGGATAGTTTGTAGTTTCTGCGTGTTTTTGTGCCTCAACAGAGACAAGCACCAGCCAAAGGCCTACCATTACGGCAATTCCCTTATCTCTCATTTTTAATTTTTGTTAGGATGCGATTTCTGTTCCTTCAAAATAGGTTTGAAAGATTAATTTTTTATTTGATGTTCAAACATCAGAATGGCTTTGTACAATACACCTGCCGAGCCCCGAAAAGTAC
>JAOZUK010000363.1 GCA_029938715.1 Bacteroidales bacterium
TATACAGCATTTTGGAAAGACGGCATCGTGGGCTAAAGTACTACTTTTTCAAGTAGTTAAAAGCTCAATAATTCAAAGGAGGAAATTCCTGTGGACGATGTCATTGCAGTACTGAAAGAGCTGGAAAGGCAAATGAATTTTCCTATAACCGCAAATGACGGTTGGATTGGATCAACCTTCGTTATTATTGACTTAGAACTCAAAGGCTGTCCACTTATAAAGTATATGAAGTCCAGAAAAGGCAGTTTGTAGCCCATTTTTTCGTATCGTAACCGAAAAAAAGGGCATTTTTTGGTACTGTATTTATCAAGTATATGATATATTGACAGGAGCAGACATATACTTGATAAGTAAAAAAAGGGGGGGGCGATGCGTAGATTAAGTCAAGAAAAAGCCGAAGCAGCCTTGAATCATTTTGAAGAGATTAAAATTTTCAAAATTGGAGATCTTGCCTCAAGACTTAAGTGCTCAATTCCTACTGCTCGATTAAAACTCAAAAACTGGAATACTTTTACCAGCTACAACCAGAACGGCCGATTTTATTCATTGCCCCAGGTGCCAGTATTTAATCAGCATGGTCTGTGGCGATATGAAGATATTGCTTTTTCAAAGTATGGCAACCTGAAGAAAACTATTATTCATTTGGTAATGGTCTCGTCTGCTGGGCTTTCCGGCAGAGAGCTTGGCGATTTGGTAGGTCTTAGCCCGCAGTCTTTCATGCATCATTTCAGTAAGTGTCCAGGCCTATGCAGAGAGAAATATAATGGAGTTTTTGTCTACTTTGTCGATGAACCTGATCTACACGAAAGGCAGAGGCGGCAGAGGCAAACAGATTTATACCGGACGGCCGCGACAGCCATTTCCGACTCTGAATCTGTTATGATATTGGTGGCCATCATCAGCCACCATGGAATATCCGCTGACGATATTCTGGCAATGCCGGAAATCAAGAAGAGCAAATTGACAATGCTAGCTGTCCAAGGCTTTATGGAGCATCATGGTCTTGTAAAAAAAAATCCAATTTTAAAGCACTGAAACTGTTCAAGAGCTTTGTTGGACACCTGATTGCCGGAACCAGAGCCGATGTTTTATTTCCAGAAAAGCCAACCCTGTATTTCTATCCTCAAGAGCAGGAATGTCCTGCATGTAGCTCCAGTCTTAATGTTCAGAAAACTTGGGAAAAGGAAGTCGTAACCATGGATATCGGCTCTTTTCGTGCCAGGGAAACTGTCATGATGTGTCCTCATGGCCATGCATCATTTGTTGCAGAACAACTGCGCAACCTTGCCCCGGAAAATGGAATTTTCGGATTTGATGTAATCGTGGAGGTGGGCTATTCACTTTTTGTTCACTGTCGCAATAATCAGGAAGTCATGGCAAAGCTGGCGGCAAAGAATGTATTTATGTCTGAACGGGAAGTAAGTTATCTGGGGCGAAAGTTCATCATTTACCTTGCCATTGCCCACCGGAAGAGTCAGCAACAGTTGCGAAGTTTCATGACCAAAAACGGGGGGTACATTCTCCATCTGGATGGAACCTGTGAAGGCGACAGTCCCAACCTGTTCTGCGGTCTTGATGGGATTTCAGAACTGGTGTTGGATTCAATCAAAATTCCTTCAGAGAAAAAAGATACGCTTATCCCGTTTTTCCGTGGCATTAAGGAAAAATATGGTGAGCCAATAGCTCTCGTTCATGACATGGGCAAAGGGATCATCGCGGCTGTGGAGGAAGTGTTTCCGCACATAGCCGACTTCATCTGCCACTTTCATTTCTTACGAGACATCGGTAAAGATTTACTTCTGGATGACTACACCGCCCTGCAAAAGCGATTACGGAAACTGAAAGTCAGGCCATTGCTGAGACAGAGAGCAAAATATCTTGAGCAAAAAATAAATCCTAATAGTCCCGGTTTTGCCGAAATTATGGCAAGCATTGACTCCGGCACATGGGAGACAAATTTGTTTGAACATCTTCCCCTGATTACCGTATATGTGTTAATCCACTGGGTTTTTGAATACCCCAGCCAGTCAAAGGGATATGGTTTTCCCTTTGATAGGCAACATCTTAATTTTTACCGTCGTCTACAAAAAATCCATCACTTGCTGGGGCAAATCATGGATTCTCACCTCAGCGCCACAGCTAAAGAACATAAGCCTGTCTTTAAGTTTTACGAAAAATTCAGGAAAATTGTAGAAGATGAGCGACTTAATATTTTGGCCGCCAGCCTGGAAAGAAAGGCTGAAGTATTTGACAAATTACGCAAAGCAATGCGCATAGCGGAGCCTGATGGAAAGCAGGGACTCAACGATGAGGGCGATGAGGTAGATATGAAAAATATTGAAAAAAACATGGTCGCATTTCGAAAATGGTTGGTCAGTCAAAAACGACGTAAAACAACGTATGCCGGTATGGCTAAGCAACTCGATAAATACTGGGTTAAACTATTCGCAGACCCTATTCCGGTTACAACGACTGATGGGGTTTCCTATGTTTACCCGCAAAGAACAAACAATCTTCTGGAACGATTTTTCCGAGGTGAAAAACAACGCAGCCGCAAAAAGAGCGGTACGGCCTCTTTAAATAAGGTTTTAAAATCTGCCCTTGCCGACACGCCGCTGGTGCAAAACCTGAACAACAGCAAGTATATAGAAATAATCCTTAATGGATGTCAGAATCTTGAGGAAAGGTTTTCCCAAATCGATGCTCATCTGGTACAAGAAGAAATGAAAAATGCTCAAAACAGTAGCGATAAAATCTTACCCGCAATTAAGAAACTGGTAAAAAACTCAGATCTGACAATGAACATTTCCGCTTTGTTTTCTGCAGCTTAGCAAAATGCATGCCAACCGTCATTTGCGGTAATAGATATTCAGGTACTATATTTTCCTTTATCCAGTCAAGCATTGTCGTTGAGATGTCACAGGCGTAAACGGTGGTAGGCTTAGCCTGCTGCAGAAAAGCAATACTGAAAAATGCGGTGCCAGCACCTATGTCAACAAAAACATTTGATTGTTCCAGCTCCAATTTGTCCAGGATATACGCCACAGGAATATCCTTTAATCTTTTAGAATTGTTTAGTTTCTTAAGTTTCTTTGGGTCAAATTTCTTTTCGTTCACGAATATCCCTCATTCTTCTTTACTGTTCATAATACTGTTATGAATCGATGAGTGCAGTATAGCTATAAAAATATCAATTCATGTAATTGTCCAGTATACGTAACACATCTCAGTTTATGCAAAAAAAGGTAGCTCTCAGAAAGATCACCCATACCAGCTTTACATTATCGGG
>JAOZUK010000364.1 GCA_029938715.1 Bacteroidales bacterium
ATCAATTGTCCGCACTTGAAGTTCGGCTCTCCAAAACCGGGAAGAAATAGCTTGAATATAAAAGATCGGTTCAGCATTAGATAAACTGGTCTAATTGATTCAATAATATAATTCAGGGATTATGAACAAATCTGGAAAAGGCATGGGTATGGGACAGGGTCAGGGTTCGGGCGATGGTAGCAGGCAAGGTCAAGGATCCGCCCCTGCTGGAGGACGGGGCCGTAATCAAGGTGGCTCTTATGGCACTGGTGGATTTTGTATTTGCACAAAGTGTGGCGAAAAAATCTCACATCAACAGGGAATAAAATGCACTACTCTAAAATGTCCAAAATGTGGGCATACATTGATAAGGGAGGAGTTGGTCAGGGGGAAAGATTAAGAAATCTAAAAGCCATCTATGATGAAACATTTAGCAAATCTATTCGATCAGTTAAACTGGGAAAAGGCGGACAACTATCCAGAGGGTACATTCAAGAAGACCTTGCGGAATGAGAATGGGGCCAAGACAATTTTGCTAAGATTGCCAGCTGGATTTAGCATGGAACTGCATTCTCATATAACAGTGGAACAACACTTTGTGCTTAAAGGTGCCTATACAAATGAGGGTATAACATATCACGAAGGCTCCTACCAAATTTTTAATGCCCATGAAGAGCATGGCCCCTTTTATTCTAAAGAGGGTGCATTGGTTCTGGTTATCTGGGATCCGTATGAAACTGTTGAATGACCGATGCTAGTAGAAGGAGGCAATATCCTCAGACAGGCCATTATGATAACCGGTTTTGTCTTTGTAATGATGCTGGTTATTGAATACATCAATGTTCAAACGAAGGGTCTATGGCATACTCATCTATTAGGAAGTGGATGGAAACAATATATTGTTGCCGCATTGCTTGGAGTTATACCGGGTTGCCTGGGGGCTTTTACCGCTGTTTCACTATTCTCTCACAGGTTGATATCTTTTGGAGCAATCGTTACTGCAATGATTGCAACCAGCGGGGATGAAGCATTTATTATGTTTGCTATGTTTCCTCAAAAAGCACTGTTATTAACGGTTGTAATTTTTGGTATCGGTATTCTGGCTGGATATATCACTGACAGGATCCCTTTTACGGAGAAATTTCTAAGCAGGTTTTCCGAAAGCAAATTTCCTTTGCATGATGAAGAGCATTGTAAATGTTTTCAGAGAGGAAGTTTTTTATTAAATATCATGAAACCATCTAATTACCGGATGGCATTGACGCTGCTGATTGTTTCATTGATTATTGCCACAGCTACAGGTTTAATTGCAGGAAATGCAGAGATGTGGCTTAAGATTACCCTGATACTCGCCATCGCATTTTCACTTTTCATTGTGATAAGTGTACCGGAACATTTTCTGAAGGAACACTTATGGGATCATATTGTAAAGATTCATATGCCAAAAATATTTGCCTGGACTTTGGGGACCCTTCTGGCTATCCATTTTTTGTTGCATTTCATTGATATTCAGTCATGGGTTACGGAAAATTTACTGATTATGCTTCTGTTGGCAATTCTCATAGGAATTATCCCTGAATCTGGCCCGCATTTGATTTTTGTCACTTTATACGCAGAGGGAATGATCCCGTTTAGCATTCTTCTGGCCAGTTCAATAGCACAGGATGGGCATGGTTCACTTCCTTTGCTTGCAGAATCAAAAAGAGGCTTTTTGTACGTGAAATTTGTCAATATGCTGGTTGCTCTGGTGGTTGGATTAATGGGTTATATCATGAAATTGTAAAAACTAATGGTCGAATGATGGAATTAAAAAACAGATTCATTTTTGCCCCCGTCAAGCTTGGTTACAGTGATGGGACAGGATTGGTAAAAGAGAAGCATTTACAATTTTACATGCGGAGAAACAGGCATATTGGGGCCATCATCCCGGAACCTTTCTATATGGATGCGGGTTTGAGGGAGTTACCCACCCAGTTGGGTATCGATCATAATGATAAAATTGAAGGCCTATTGAAGCTAACGGAGATCATCCAACGGCATGGCGCCAGGGCCATTGCCCATTTAAATCATCCGGGAAGAATGGCCAATCCAAAGATACCAGGAAATTATTTTTGGTCATCTACAGCCATTGCATGTGAGAATGGAGGAGCTGTACCTCAAAGCATGGACAGGGGGATGATGGACAGGGTAATTCAGAACTTTACAGATGCCGCAAGGAGGGCTGTATTAGCTGGTTTTGATATGATCGAACTGCAACTGGGGCATGGATATTTGTTGGCGCAATTCTTGTCACCGCAAGTAAATAATCGAGCGGATGAATACGGTGGAGAGTTTGAAAGCAGAATCAGATTTCCACTGGAGGTGGTGCAGGCCGTAATAAGTGCTGTTGATATTCCAGTTATTATACGAATAAGTGGTGATGAAATGATTCCTGAAGGTTTTCATATCGGTGAAATGGTTTATTTTGCCCGTATTTTAGAAAAGAGTGGAGCAGCAGCCATTCATGTCACTGCCGGTTCTGTTTGTTCAACTCCCCCATGGTTTTTTCAGCACATGTTTGTTCCGAAAGGAAAAACATGGGAATTAGCAGATGTCATCCGTGAAAAAATTGAAATACCAGTTATCTATGTGGGCCGAATCAATACAAAAGAGGATGTAGATACGCTGATTCATAAACACAATGCAGAATATCTTGCTGTAGGTCGATCGTTAATTGCCGACCCGGATTTTACAGGAAAATATCTTGGAATGGTAGAAGGTAATATAGCACCATGTTTGGCCTGCGCAGAAGGTTGTCTGGGCGGAGTTAAATCGGGTCATGGACTTCAATGTCTTGTAAATCCTGAAGTTGGTCAGGAATCAGATATTATTAACAGGGCTGGGGATACTCAGAAATTTGCCGTTGTTGGAGGTGGACTGGCTGGTATGGAGGCTGCAATCATCTTGAAGAAACGCGGTCATTCAGTTGACCTTTATGAGAAGGAAAAATTAGGGGGTCAATTTATTTTAGCACCTTTAACTCCACATAAAAAATCAATGGCGCTACTGGTGCCATATTTTATTGAGGAGCTAAAACGTAATGATATTACTGTAATTTTTAAGGAGATTTCAGCATCAGACATAACATCTAAATATGATGGTGTAATATTAGCAACAGGTTCCATTCCGGTTGTTCTGAAAATACCGGGAATAGACAAATTTTATGGTGCCGAAATACTGTTGGAAAAAAATCTACCAAGAAATAAAAGAGTAGTAATCATTGGGGGTGGCCTTATCGGAGTTGACATAGCCACTGCATTAATT
>JAOZUK010000124.1 GCA_029938715.1 Bacteroidales bacterium
TGTTATACAGGAACCTGCTTTTCTTTTAATTACTCCCATAATGCCTTGTCCAATTCTCGGCTACCCTGGTTCTTGATCTATGATAGCTTCTTTCTTTTAAGAAAGTTCAAAAGCTCAAAAGTTAGAATAGCTAGTAATGAACCGACTCCACTCGCAATTATATCGTATGAGTCATAATGCGTACTTGCACCCCACATTGGTTTAAGCTCTTCTATTGTCAATATTATAAATACTACAATTGCGCTACTAACAACTATTAGCCGTCCACGCTTCCATTTTCTTATAAATACGGCCGAAACAGGTGCAAGGCTGATAAGATAAGCAGCGATAAAATTTGGGAAACACCCAGTGATTACATTCATAAAAAGTGATTCTCCTAACCTGGGTCTAATAACTTCCTTATTCAGAGAAATCAACCCAAACAATGCAGCAAACAGGAATGCATTGACTGCTATAACGCTCTTTCTATTTTTGATTTTCATCCTTAATATTTGCTATCGTTATTAATGAGATGCTATTATTGTTTATGCATTTAAATAAATCTGTATAACGGTGGAACTAAGCCGCCGTAGTGTGGCATGGGCTTTGCTTTTTCCGCAAAGGGCGTGACATGCGTTGCGGTCTGCTTTAGTGATCTGTTCTATACACAGTTGCAATTAGGGATTTGGCGATTCTGTTCTCTCTTCGTCAATCTCTTTAGTAATGGTTTTCAGAAAATTGGCTACAGCTAAACGTCGCCTGTCACTCTCTGCCTCAGGCCATGCGCTGTAGATCGCAACCACGAGGCGCCTCGCAGGATCGATATGAATCATTTGACCATGAATGCCTAATGCCCGGAACGTACCATCACTCATGGTCCACCACTGGTACCCATAGCCCCAACCGCCCCAGAGTGGGATTTGCGTTTGAGTCGCTGTCTGGAACCAATTGTCCGGAACAATGGATTCACCATTGATGCGTCCGCCTTCAAGAACAAATTGTCCGAAACGCGCGTAATCACGAAGCGTCATTTGAAGGCAGCAGCCTGCCAATTCCTGATTTGTCCGATTCAAAAGCCAGGAGGCCTTTTGTTCCATACCGTAGGGTACCCAGATCTTCGAAGAAAGATAGTCGGATAAGGTTTGCCCGGTAGCTAAGCTAACGAGGACACCCAGAAGGTGAGTTTCACCCGTCTTATACACCCATTTTGTACCTGGTTCGGCCTCGGCTGGCAAACGGCGCATGTAGCTTACTGTTTGATCGATGCCGGGTTCAGTTGGAACCGAGAAAAATCTTGGAAGATCAGATTCCGGATCAGTGAAGGACTCCACCCAATGTACTCCGGTGTTCATGGTTAAGAGTTGGTGGATAGTCACTTTTTCGTAGGCACTGCCTTTTAAATCGGGAATGTAGTCTGTCAGGTAGTCGTTGACACTTCCAATGTAACCATCCTTGATCGCAGCACCTACGAGGGTGCTGGTAACTGACTTTGCAACAGACTGCGATGTCCATCGACCGGATTCGTTGAGCCCAAGTTCGTAGCGCTCCAGTCGGATTATTCCGTCTTGCAAAATGAGGAGGCCTGCTACCTTTTGTTCAGTCAGAAATGCTTCGAGCTCTCTTTCTTTTACTCCATCTTCGCCAAATGCGAAAATGGGCTTTCCTTGTGGAAGCTCGTGCACTTTGTCCCCACGCGGTACTACGCGTCCTTCAAAAACCTCATCAAAATGCAAAAAACCAAGTTCGCGTTCTTCCTGAGTCCACTGAAAAGCGTTCTTTGAAAGTGAATCCGGGTTGGAGGTGACCTGAGCTAAGGAGAAGGTACCCAAGGCCAGCCCTATGAATAGCCCGACAATTCTTTGGATTGGTGAGGAAAGGTGTGTTAGCATGTCTTTTTTATATTTTCGTATGTATAGAACGGTGGAACTAAGCTGCCGTAGCGTGGCGCGGGCTTTGCTTTGGTTGTTCCCGGTTTAGTTTTGATTGATCTGGTTTGCATAGACCGTGACACGCGTTACGGTCGGCTTTAGTGTTTTGTTCTATACCCCCACGTAAACAATTGGTACTGAGCCATAAGAGACTATTAGCCAATGGAGAGGTTAACTTTTTTCCCGAAACCTATCTCGACTAAACGATACAATGTGGAAAGTTGAATATCGCTGTGTCCATTTTCAATTCTGGAAATGAAGCTCTTACGTGTTCCCGTTTTTCGCGCTAGTTCCTCCTGAGTCATCTTCGCTTCCTTACGAGCTTCACGCAAGATTTCACCAATAGCAAAAGCCTTTGCTTTTATTTCAAAGTTGGTGCGTTTCTCGGTGCCAATTTTGCCATATTGCTCATTCAAATGTTCATCAAAAGTCTTAACATTTTTCATTTCGCTTTCCCTTTCTTCTTTGTATTCAAAGTATTCGTCCTTTATTCGCGCTGCTTTAGCCAATTCTTTCTTTGGTGTCTTTTGGGTCTTCTTTTGAAAACTATTAAATAGTACTACTAAATTACCCTCATCAAAGCAGCAGAAAATTCGATAAATGTTGCTACTATATTTAATTCTAATCTCGAATAAGCCGTCATAACCTTTTATCTTATCAAAAAACTTCCTTGGAATTTTCTCCGCGACCGTTATCAGATATAGAACCTGGTCAATCTTTCCCTTAACCTTTTCTGGCTGCTTATTGAAGAACGCCCAATAGTAGTTCCTAAAATAAATCAACTGACGTTGCTTATTCATGCAACAAAGTTAACGAATAATGGAACAAAAGTCAATAAAATTATTTTTATGGTGTATAGAACATCTATTTCTATTGCATTTTGGGGTATAGTACTCTATTTGGATGAAAAAACTGTCATTCCAGAGTGGATTTATCGATTTTACTAATGGAAAATCTGCAAAGACTATTTGAATTAATAACAATTAATACATTCATTTGGCATTACACAGCTTCGCCATGTCACTCCCAAAATGAATTAATTTAATCAAGAGAATCTAAAGAAAATTACAAAGAATTGTAATCTAATACAATCCTAAACACTATGGACATCAAAATTTCATTTGAGTTTTTTATAATTCCTGGGTGAATCTGGTATCCAGGACTTCTGGAATTAATAAGGCGAAAAAGGGATATAAGCGGAGCAGAAAGCGTACATATGGGTAGGCAAATAGTGGCAGATATATGAAAGCTCACCACATTAAGAAAGAGCAACACAGTTGTGATTCCTAAAATCGTAAACATGACTGCCAGATTATTCTTGATTGCGTTTTGGTGGTTGCGTCTTTTTACAATCCTATTTAAAAATCTGCAGATCTCAGGATATGTCCAACAATTTACGCTTGCAATATATTTGCCTTTTGTTGCAAAATGCAACATAACATTTTAAATATTAAGAATATATGGATTCCATTCAATTAATTTTCCGAGAATGAGAAGCTCGAAGTTATTAGATCATGTCGGGGAAGTAATTCGCATAAATCACTTCAGTTATAGTACAGAAAAAACCTATGTTAATTGGATATACCGGTTTATTATCTTCCACAATAAAAGACATCCTGAAGAGATGGGAGGAAAGGAGATAGCGGATTTCCTCACCAACCTTGCAGTTGAAAGAAAGGTATCCGCTTCCACTCAAAATCAGGCTTTAAATGCGCTTGTATTCTTATACAAAAGGGTGCTGAAAATTCCGCTGGAAGATCTTGAGTTTAAGCCAGCAAGAATCGGATAACGTTACTTCCACGCACATTGAATACCAGAAGAAGTGAAGTCTGCTGTCATAAAGATGTTTGAACAACAATGATTTACACCCATGCACTCAACAGAAATAAATACAATGTTCAAAGCCCGCTTGATACCTGGACATAGACATTCACAAGTCCCGAGCGGAACACGCTTTCAGATAAAATGGCCTCCACCTGGTGTGTAAAATCGTACAAACCATTGTGTGCGGGTGTAATTATCTGAATGATTCGCTGCATTTTCATTATATTAGTTGATGGTTTAAATTTTGCCAATTCTATGAAACTTCTATCAGAGGTCGCTCTTCCCCAATATCCCATTCAACTGGATCACCAGTCGCCCATCCTGATGATGGGTTCATGTTTTACTGAAAACATTGGTCAATTACTGGAAAAGTACCTCTTCCCGGTCTGTGTGAATCCCTTTGGGGTTACCTACAATCCACTCTCTGTAAAAAAAGGACTTGAGGCACTGATCCAGAAGGAAGCATATGGGCCTGATGATCTGGATCTTTACAATGATCTATGGCTCTCTTTTAACCATGATACGGGGTATTCATCCATTGAGCAGAGTGAGGCACTGGAGAGAATAAACAGGGATTTTAGAAATGCAAAAGAGATGTTGCATAGAGCTGGAACCCTGTTTATCACCTGGGGAACTGCCTGGATCTATCGATTCAATCCCACAGGAGAGGTGGTTTGTAACTGCCATAAAATACCCGCATCCCAGTTTTCAAGATCGAGACTTACCACCCGGGAGATCATCAGGGAATATGAGGATTTTCTTCCCCGCCTGTTCGAATTTAATCCCAAACTCCGTATCGTTCATACGGTAAGCCCGGTGAGACACTGGAAGGACGGAGCTCACGGAAACCAGCTCAGTAAATCTACACTTCTGCTTGCCGGGGAGGCACTCAACGAGTCATTCTCCGACCGGTTCTTCTATTTCCCATCCTACGAAATTGTGATGGACGAACTGCGCGACTATCGATTTTATGCCGACGACCTTTTACATATCAGCAACCAGGCCACATCCTACATCTGGGAGAGGTTTGGTCAGGCATTCATTCATGAAGATTCGCAGAAAATCATTGGGGAGCTGGAACCATTACTGAAGATGTTTGGTCACCGCCCCCTGGTTCCTGAAGGTGAAGCCTATGGGAAAATGTCGCAAACCAGGGATGAAAAACTTAGAAATCTAAAAAATAAATACCCGGGAATTCAATGGGCCAAACTCATTAAAAAATAGTGTTTTGTAACTGATAAATACCAGGATAACAGTCAACCCGAGCGACCATGAAAAAAATTCTTTTGCTTATTTCGGTACTCGTCCTGGCTCTGGCATGTACTACCACCAAAGTACCGGCCGATGAGGCTCCCGATCTGTTCACCTCAAATCCTGCAGGGAAAGGTTCGGTAATTGAGATAGAGATGCTCAGGGGCGAGGGTCACAACCATCCACTTATGGCCATATGGGTGGAAGACCAGGAAGGTCAGTTTGTTCAGACCCTCTATGTGGCCGAGTCCATTGCCAAAGGAGTCTTCCAGCATGGAGATGCATCCAAAGGCTTCTGGATGCCTGGTGAAATTCAAAGACCGGCCGCCCTGCCCAACTGGTCGCACAAGCGAGGTATTAAGAACAAAAACGGCCTGTACCTGCCCACACCCACCAATCCGGTAGTAGATGCCTATTCAGGTCCCACACCCGACAAGAGTTTTATCCTGAATAGCCGCCTTGATGAACCGGGTCTAAAGAGGTTTACTGTGCTGTTCGAGATCAATCAACCCTGGGACTGGAACGAGTACTGGACCAACAATAAATACCCGGAGGATGAGGAGTACAAAAACTCCTGTCAACCCGCCCTGGTCTACTCGGTAGCCATTGACCTGGGAAATCCACAGGAAGAGTATGTGATGGAAGCCATTGGCCACAGTCACCACTCAGGTGCAACCGGAGAGCTGTTTAATGACCTTCATACACTTACAACTGCACTGCATATTGCCGAGGAGATCGTTGTCAGAGTTGTTCAATAGGGCCAGATTGTAAACCAGGATCCAGTTTCAGTTTCTCTTCCCCAGTAAGAGTTAATCCCTAACCCAGGATCATTCTCAGAACTCCTTTTGTTTTTTGGTGTAACAATTCCTGAACCTGTTCGTCTTAATAGGTGTACGGAGTGTGCGAAATCGTACATACCCGTCTCAAAAGTGAACACTTTATCAATTCGTGAATATTGCTTATATTGCTCTGAATCTGAAATTTACTTAATTTGGCATATCAATTGTTTTCTATAACTCCATCAATTAAAAAAAAACATACTAATGATCAAAACTGTTGACCTGGTAAAAGTATTTCGCACAGACGAAGTCGAAACCACCGCACTGAATAATGTTAATATTGAAGTGAAAGATGGCGAATTTGTAGCCATTATGGGGCCTTCCGGTTGTGGGAAATCCACGCTTCTGAATATCCTGGGGCTACTGGACAATCCATCCGGCGGATCCTATGTTTTTCATGAAACTGAAGTTGCACCCCTCAAAGAGAAAGGAAGGACCAACCTTCGTAAGGGAAACATTGGATTTGTTTTCCAGAGCTTTAACCTGATCGACGAACTCACTGTATATGAAAATATTGAACTCCCCTTGCTCTATCTGAAAATGAGTGGTTCCGAAAGGAAGAAGAAGGTGGATACCGTAATGGAGCGAATGAAGATCAGTCACCGTAAGAACCACTTTCCACAACAGTTGTCGGGAGGTCAGCAACAACGTGTGGCCATCGCTCGCGCAGTAGTTACCAAACCCAAACTGATCCTCGCGGATGAACCCACCGGTAACCTGGACTCGGCTAATGGTGGAGAAGTAATGGCTCTTCTTACCGAGTTGAATGAAGACGGAACCACCATTGTAATGGTAACGCACTCCCCCAATGATGCTGAAAAGGCCCACAGGATTATTCAGCTCTTTGACGGTCACGTGGTGACAGAGAATATTCATAAAAAATTATAGCATCTTATCCGCTCACATGAGATTTCTCATGTTTTTTGTGAAAACTTTAACACAACTTTACGATAACATTTAGGTTAACTAAAGGGTTAGATTTTAGGGCTTGAAAAGCTGTCCGTCAGGGCAGCTTTTCTTTTTTATGACTATTTGCATTTCTTCATAAACAATTATTTAGTTATCTTCGTTACCTAATTCAGTATAACCAAAATTACGCCTGAACATGAAATATTTTAGAAGTGCGCTTGTTGCCGTTTTAACTCTATTTCTGATTACCTCATGCGGCAATAAAAAGCAAGAGCCTAAATCAAATGATACATTTGATCTTCAATCCTATATCAAGGCTGCTGAAGCCGTGGATCCCAACATGAACAAAGTGGATCAGGTCTTCACCATTCTTGATTTGGTTAGGGCAGAATATTATGATGTTCTTACCAATGATCCTTACAGCGCTCACAGCTATAAAACCTCATACCCAATTGCTGCTGCAAACATGGGTATTTACATGACCGATATCATCTATCATTTTTATGGCGAGGCGGATGAAACCATGTTTCTGACTTTTTCTGCAGCACAGGAACTGGCTAAATTCCTGGGCCTGGACTCTGAATTTGCCACCTGGACCATTGAAAGACTTGAAGGTTCCGCTATAAAAAGAGATACCATCACACAGATGTTTAATAATCTTCTGATAGACAGTGAGAAGTACTCCTCCGAAAATGAAACCGTTTTCGTTCATACTGCTTTCCTTACCGGTTCATTTATTGAAAAAGTATACATTACCGGAAGCCTCCTGAAGCAAAAGATGCAGGCAGGTGAGTTGGAACAAGAGGATGAAGGTGATATCAGAGAGCTTCTGGTGATCTACCTGAATCAGCTCAATCCTGCCACCGGAGTTCTCCACAATGCGTTTGTTCAGCAACAGGATCAACTGAAAGGTTTGCTTGTATTAACCACCTTTGAAAGACTGGAAGCCCTCTCAGAACAGCTAAAACTTGTAAAACCGGAGCTTATCGTGGCATCCGTTAAAGACATTGCTGCAAATGATGACCTGAATACAACATTTGCCCTGGTAGCAAATCTTCGGAATCTTCTGGTATCTGCTTCTGAATAAGTCTCCGAACGCATTGGTTATATAAGATACTTTTAAAGCCATCTCCATAAGAGGTGGCTTTTAATTTGAGAACACCCAAACACACAGGCATGAAATTCCTTGGCAACCTTATCTGGCTTATTTGCGGCGGGCTTGCCTCTGCCATAGGCTATTTTATTGGAGGAGTGGCCATGATGGTCACAATCATCGGAATCCCCTTCGGCTTCCAAATGATTAAAATAGGTTCGCTGTGTCTGTGGCCCTTTGGCCGTACCTTCCAGGTAGATAAAGGAGAGCTCCCAGGCTGCCTTTACACCCTCCTGAATTTAATCTGGTTGCTGATCGCCGGACTATGGATTGCATTGATCCATGTCATCTTCGGATTCCTGCTCTTCATCTCCATCATCGGTATTCCCTGGGGATTACAACATTTCAAACTGGCCAGCTTTGCCATATCCCCCTTTGGAAGAAGAGTGGATATTGTGGGTTGAAAATACAATAAGTGCCACTCCCGAATCGATCTTTCTGCATCTTCAGGTCAAAAGGTTTTATACCAGGGGAACGAAATAGCCCTTAATTTTTAGTGATTTTTCAGAAATATGGCTTTTAGATTAAACTATTGGCTCTAATTGTGATCTAATGATGCATATAAACACGCATGAGCGTGTTTGAATCACCCTAAAACAGAGACAGGATGAGGCGTGCTGCTCCATTCTCACCCTACGTAAGAATTATATTACTGTCCTTTACCCTCCTGGGTATAACTGGACTTATATCCGGGGCCGACACTCCCACCGAAAAATTCGTCTATACTGTTCAGTCAACCACCCAAAAATCACCATTGACGGGCTGCTTTCAGAATCCGTCTGGGATCAGTTACCTGTGATTTCCGACTTCTGGATGAGCTACCCCATCGATGACCGCATGGTTGAGGAAGAATTGCAAACCGAGGTCAGGGTCACCTCTGATGATGACAACCTTTATATCAGTGCTGTATGCTACGGTCCAAATAACTATGTGATTAAGACCCTGAAAAGGGATGCAGAATTCTGGAATAGTGATGGTTTTGGTGTGGTGATTGATCCTGTAAATGAAAAAACCAACGGGTTTACTTTTGGAGTTAGTCCGGCCGGGGTCCAAACCGAATATCTGGTGACAGGGTTATCGACCCGGAGGGAAGATCCCGAACCTGGCCAAACGCCCAGGGGACTCAACGTGGCCTGGGATAACAAATGGCTCTCAGAAGTTACCACCTATTATGACCACTGGATTGTAGAGATCGCTATTCCATTTAAAACCCTGCGATTTGATGAATCCAAAACCCAATGGGGAATTAATTTTTTCAGAAGAGATGTCCAAACCAATACCATTCATACCTGGGCTCCTGTACCCATTGAATTCAATGAAACTGACCTGGGTTATACCGGTGCGCTTGAGTGGGAGGCCCCCCCGAAAAAAACCAGCCGTAACTTTGCCTTTATTCCCTATGTGAAGGGGGCCGGATCCAAAGATTTCGAGGTTAATGCACCCCTTGATTATGATTTCCAGGCCGGTTTAGATGCTAAGGTACCCATCACATCAAGTATGAACCTGGATGTAACCATCAATCCGGATTTTTCACAGGTGGAGGTGGACGAGCAGGTAATTAATCTCACCCTGTTTGATATCAGTCTACCCGAAAAGCGCCTCTTCTTCCTGGAAAATAGTGATATTTTTGAAGATTTCGGAATCCCCCCTATGAAACCATTTTTCTCCAGGAGGATTGGGTTGGACGATGAGGGAAATCCGATCCCTATCCTCTACGGAGCAAGGTTAAGCGGGAATGCCACTAAAAACCTCAGGATGGGTGTGATGAATATGCAGACCATGGAGACTGAACTCTTTCTTCCTCAGAATTACTCAGTGGTGGCTTTCCACCAGAAAGTGCTGGCCCGTTCGGTCATCAAAGGATTCTTTCATAACCGGGATGCCATGCGGAGCGAAGAACCCGATTATAACAGGAACATGGGCATGGAATTTCAGTATATGTCAGCCAACGGACGCTTTCGGACCTTCGGAGGGGGCTCTAAATCGTTCACTCCCAACCTGAATAAAAAGGACTACTTCTACAATACCGGTATTGGGTATAACAACAAAAACATCAGCATCTATTCTAATCTGGCCGGACTGGGAAAGAATTACCGGGCCGATATGGGATACATCAGGGGACAGGAGTACTATGATGCCGAAAGAGATACTTCCATTCACATCGGAATGAACCACTGGTTTACAATGGGCTCATACACCATCTATCCGGAAAAGAGTGAAAAGATCATTTCTCATGAATTTAATGGCCGCTATATTTATGATGGTGACACTACTTTTTCGCTTCTTAACAGTGAAGCAGAAGTTGGGTATGCGCTGAAGTTTGCATCTACCAGTCAAATTAGCATCTCCTATAATCACAATGTGATCAATCTGCTATTTCCTTTTACCTTTATAAACGATGAACCGTTGCCAGCCGGGATTTACAGGTTTAACCAGGCAGAGCTGAAGTATCTATCTGATCAGAGAAGACTGTTCAGCGTTGTGACAGGAGTTGCCTTTGGCACCTTTTATAACGGAACCCGGGAGCAATATAATTTCGACGTCAAATACAGGGCCCAACCATGGGGCAACTTCTCTATGAACTTCGAACAGAATAACCTGAAGTTTCCCGAACTCTACGGGACCGCAAGGCTTCTTCTAATTGGACCGCGTGTGGAGATTAACTTTTCCAGGTCGCTCTTCTGGACCACCTTCCTACAATACAATACCCAGGACGATAATTTCAATATCAACAGCAGGTTCCAATGGCGATTCAGACCCATGTCGGATCTTTATATTGTGTATACCGACAACTATGCGGTGGAATTCTGGGGACCCAAACACCGTGCCCTGGTGATCAAACTAAATTATTGGTTTAATTTATAATTCGCATTATGACATTAAAAACTAGCTCGCTTCTTCTTATATTTTTCTTTCTTGCAGGATTAACTACAGCCTGCAAAAAACAGGTCTCAGTATTGGTGGTGGTGGGTGGTCATGAATATGATACCACCGAGTTCTTTGAAGCCTTTCACTCACTGGAAGACATTACCTATGACTCTATCTCTCAGCCAGATGCAATGAAACTACTTGCTTCCGATCAGGCCTTGGATTATGATGTATTGGTCTTTTATGATTTTATTCCAGACATGGATCTCAAGGATTCCACTGTTTTTTTATACCTGGCTGACAGAGGGCAATCCATGCTCTTTCTACACCATTCAATATGCACCTTTCAGAGGTGGGATGGATTCGCAGATTTAGTTGGAGGTCGTTACTACATGCCTGAATTTGGTGCAGATAGTCTATTGTGGTCTGACTATAAACATGACATTGAACTTGAAGTAAACATAACTGACTCCAACCATCCTGTAACTCAAGGGATTGAAGATTTTACCATTATGGACGAAGGTTATTCTAATGTAGGATACATGTCTGGGATCAAGCCCTTGCTTGAAACCGACCATCCCTTTTGCTCCCCAGTCAACGGATGGGTAAATACCTATGAACAATCTACCATAGTATACCTGATGCTGGGACATGACAGGCATGCCTATTCCAACGAAGCATTTCAAAAATTGTTGGTAAATTCAATCCATTGGTTATCCATAAAACAGACTCAATAATCTATAAATCTTATAACATCAACTACAACCATGAATCCAAGAAAATCAACAAAGAAAACTCCCAACAATCTTTCCAGGAGAGACTTTATCGGTAAAACAGCCACAGCGGCAGCTGCTTTCACCATTGTACCCCGCCATGTACTGGGTGGACCTGGCTATACTGCTCCCAGCGATATGGTCAATGTGGCCGGAATTGGACTGGGGAACCAGGGTGGAAG
>JAOZUK010000365.1 GCA_029938715.1 Bacteroidales bacterium
CCCTTCTACCTGGAGCTGGCAAAACAACGAGACATTCATCTTTACAGGCATGATTCCGACACCTGGATTGACATGGGGAGGCTCGATTCTTACAACCAATAGCTGATATGGATCCTACAGAAGAGATGAAAGCACAGATTGCGCTGTGGAATAAGGAGTTGAAGGAGAAGAATCCCATTGGAGTTATCGCTTTTTTTCTTCAATACTTTGGAGAGGAAATTGTCCTCTCAACCAGCCTTGGGCTTGAAGATCAGGTGCTTACAGAGATGGTCATGCGGCAGCGACGTAGCACTGAAGTTTTTACACTGGATACGGGAAGACTCTTTCCGGAAACCTATGATCTGATTGCACGTACCAACAAGCAGTACGGGATCCGGATGAAGACCTATTTCCCGGAGCCGGCCAGGGTGGAAGAGATGGTAGCCAACCATGGAATCAACCTTTTCTACGACAATGTGGAAAACCGAAAAATGTGTTGCGGGATTAGAAAGGTGGCACAATTGCCCAGGGCTTTTCATGGTAAAAAAGCCTGGATTTGCGGACTGCGTAAAGATCAGTCAGTCTCCAGATTCTTCAGCAAGATGGTAGAATGGGATGAAAACAACGAGCTGGTGAAAGTTAATCCTCTGATTAACTGGACAGAAAAAGAAGTATGGGCCTATATCAAAGTCCACAACATCCCGTATAACGTTCTGCACGACAATGGATTTCCCAGCATTGGATGTGAACCTTGCACCAGGGCCATTGAACCGGGTGAGGATATCAGGTCAGGCCGTTGGTGGTGGGAAAATGAGGCCCATAAAGAGTGCGGATTGCATAAAAGATAGGGGAGTGTTACCGGTGAATCACACCCGATCCAATTAACTCCCGATTCTCGTACCAGGCCGCAAACTGACCAGGCGCTACCCCTCTTTGCGGCTCCAGAAAAGTAATATACATACCTTCATCTGTGCGATGCATTGTGGCCTTTTGTAAAGGCTGCCTGTAACGAATTCTAACCAGGTAATCACGACTTTCTCCACTCTTCATGGCCAGGTCCTTCCTGATCCAATGGATCTCTTCAGGAATGATTTTTAATCCACTTCTGAACAGGCCGGGATGAGCTGCTCCCTGACCCACGTAAATCCTGTTAGTTTGAACATCGGTGGCGATAACAAACAGGGGTTCATCCTTACCTCCCACGTTAAGGCCCTTTCTTTGTCCCACCGTGAAGAAATGAGCTCCCTGGTGCTTTCCTGTCCACTGGCCATCCTCTTTGTCGTAAAGCCAGGGCTCGCAGAATGCTTCCAGATCCTTGGGATTTTGTTTTTCATTGGTATACTGGGGCAGATCGGCCGGGACCTCGAATATATTTCCCTCTTTGGCCTTTAGCTTCTGCTGCAGAAAGACGGGTAGATGAACTTTACCCACAAAGCATATTCCCTGGGAATCTTTTTTCTCTGCCGATGCGAGGCCCAATTCCCGGGCAATCTCGCGTACCCTGGGTTTTTGCAAGTGTCCGATGGGAAACAGGGTTCTGCTAAGCTGTTCCTGGGAAAGCTGGCAAAGGAAATAGCTCTGATCCTTGTTGGGATCATCTCCTGCCATCAGGTGATGAATGGCCTGATTCGAAATGGAAGAGGTTTCCTTGTTGCAATAGTGTCCTGTAGCCACAAAGTCAGGTTGGTAGGCCTCTGCAGCCTTCATAAATGCATCAAATTTAATTTCACGGTTACAAAGCACATCCGGATTGGGTGTACGACCCTTTTTATATTCTGCAAACATGTAATCGATTACCCTTTTGCGGTAAGGATCACTCAGGTCTACCACATGGAATGGGATTCCGAGTTTTTTGGCTACCAACTCTGCAAACACCACATCCTCGTTCCATGGACAATCGGCATCGATAATTCCGGTCTTATCGTGCCAGTTGATCATAAAAAGAGCAATTACTTCATTACCCTGCTCCTTAAGCAGGTGTGCAGCCACACTGGAGTCCACACCTCCCGATAATCCAATCACAACACGTTTTCCCACTGAACATAAATTTTCACAAAATTAGGAATTTCCCCGTTACCCACTTCATATATTTAAATCCTATATTTACTTTATGTCCCCTTTGAATATCTACAAGGCTTCAGCAGGATCTGGCAAAACATTTGCCATTACCCTGGAATACCTCAAACTACTGTTCCAATCACCAGGTATTCACAGGAATATACTTGCCGTTACTTTTACAAACAAAGCGGCAGGGGAGATGAAAGCAAGAATCCTGAATCTGCTATTCGATCTGTCAAAATACGACGGAATCCACCGAAGGGAAGAGATGAGACTGCTAAAAGAGGCGTTGGATATGGAGGAGGCCTACATTCGAAAAAGGTCAGGTGAGCTTCTGCAGATCATATTAAATGACTATACCGGATTTTCGGTGGGAACCATAGATAAGTTTTTCCAATCGGTGATCAGGGCTTTCACACGGGAAATAGGAATACAGCCTGGCTATAATCTGGAGCTTGATTCCAACCGCGTTCTATCCCAGGCAGTTGATAACCTTTTTAATGATCTGTCTACCGATGTTGATTTGCAGCAGTGGTTGATCCGCTTTGCAGAGGAGCGTCTGGAAGAGTCCAGGTCCTGGAATTTCAGAAATGAGATCATGCAGTTGGGAATGCAGCTTTTTCGGGAGTCATTTCAGGGCCTGTTCCTTGAGTCAGACCTGGAGGTACTTGCCAAAAAAAACCTGGAGCTTTACCTGAAAGATATTTTACTGCTGGAGAAAGATACCAGGAGAGAGATGTCGGCTTTTGGAGAAGAAGCAATGGGACATATCAATCGGGCAGGACTGCAGGTGGAAGATTTTAAATTAAAGGGAAAGTCACCTCCTTCCATGTTTCGCATCGCCTTTGAGGGTGGGGATTTGCAGTTCACAGCCTCTAAAACAGATGCAATTGATCTGGCCGAGAAGTGGTGTAATAAAGATGCAAGCCAGGCTATGATATCAATGACCGAAAATCTATTGATGCCTCTCCTTGGCAGCTTATATCAGAAACAGAAGGTACTCAATACGCTTCTTTTGATCAGACAGAATTTCTATACCCTGGGGATCATGGGCGATCTTTGGGAGCATGTTCGTAGCTATACAAAAGAGCGCAATCTATTTTTGATTGCTGATTCGAGCAGGTTTCTAAGAGGGATCATTGGCGGAAACCAGGTTCCTTTTATATATGAACGAACTGGAGGGCGGTTCTCCCACATTATGCTGGATGAGTTTCAGGACACTTCGGTCTTCCAATACGATA
>JAOZUK010000125.1 GCA_029938715.1 Bacteroidales bacterium
CATAATGAATGTCGTCTGTGAAGAAGCGATGATCCTTGTCTATGATCCATTCGCCACTTTCCAATTGAATGGTGGGTGGTTTGATGGCTCCCAACGTCAGTGATGTTGTGAATGATTCGCGAATGTCGGTGTTTTCCGATTGGTATGAGAGTCGCTCTAGACCCAGGTAATCAAGCATGTATTGAAAATCCCGTTCAGGATATTTTATCTTGATGGCCTCTCGAATTTTAGAGTAGTCCGCGTCTAATTCCTGTAGAAGGTCGGCTGATTTTTGATCATAGTCGCGGTAAAAATAGGGAATATCTTCTTTGTTCGCCCATTTCCCGTCGTATTTGAGAAACAAACCGTAGCAACGCGATGGATGGATGATTTGGTTGTCGACAGACAGAGTTAATGACAAAAAATTGTCGGCCTGTCGAAATTGCCCTTTTTTTAGCCATCGCTCGCAAATATTTTTCAAAAAAAGATTATTGAGTTCAGAGAAACGATTCGGCGGAGATACCGCCACGACATTAAACTCCTTACAACCATAGGTGACTCCCACCTTTCCATACTCAATGATCCGGCAAATCCACGGAATTAAGCCGATGGCAAAGGTAGTGATATTGCTCAAATCAAACTTTTTCTTGATCTCATCAACCATCCAGTTAAATCCTGCCTGACCATAAATGGTCCCGACAAACACCTCTTTGTCTTTCGCAAGATGTGGTGCCAGATCATGAAGAGCAATACGATATTTGCATACCGGCATGCATAAAATCACAAAACTTGCCTGTGGAATGACCTCAGCCGGATTGTCACTGATTTTCGTCAGGGAACCACTAAACTCCTCCTGGGTTTCCCCGTGAATCGAGTGCAATTGAAGATCGATCTTAGGGGACCATTCCTTAGGTCTTCTCGTGAGAATGTTAACGGTAAAACCCGCTCCAGAAAGAAATGGAATCAAAATATGAGCACTGCTACCTCCACCTACAATCGTCACCTCTTTTTTTTCTTGTTTAGTCATGTTGCCTCCTTATTGTTCGTAATTTTTATATGTTAAAAATAATGATTGATTTTGTTTAATATGGCTTGTTTATAACTTCGATATAAACGACCTCTCAGACATTTCCATCAATTATTATAGAACGTAGAACCGGTGGAACTAAGCCACCCGCGGGGTCGGCTGCAGCGAATTGTTATGCGGCACATTGTCATTTTAAGCCATCATCTTCGAGTGTAATTATCACGGGAACATCACAACATCAAAGCTTTTCGGATGATATCGGCCGAAAATGGATCTCCATGCCCTGGATAGATCGTTCTCGCACCTTGATCTAGCAATTTGGCCCAGCTATCTCGTAATCTATCCATATCCTCAGCGAAAATCGGCAGACCCGGATTGAAGCGAAATGGCAAGTTGTTATGAGCAAGGCATCCAACAAAGGCATCTCCCGTCTCCAGCAATACACTTACTGATCCCATCGTATGGCCTGGCGTGTGAATCACCCTCCCTGCAATACCGTAATTATCCAGAGAACGTCCTTCATCTCGTAAAACTAAATCTGCTTGCACCTCAGGGAACCGTAACATAGCCTTGAATGGTGTCATTGCAGCACGGACGACATGCCCCCAGATCGTCACAGCGGTAGGCCAGGCCAGCGTACCGCTTTCAAGGAGATCCCGATCATATTCGTGGATGGCGATTTCAGCACTAGTGATCCGTTTCGCTCCCCGAGCTGCGCCCACATGGTCGGCATGACCATGCGTCAATACAATCAGTTGTATTTCTTCTGGTCTGATGGGGATGGATTGAAACCAATTCTCAATAGCATGTTCGCTGTTAGGGGGACCACCGTCAATCATGATACACCCCCTGTCCTGAATAACATAGCAACGATTAATCCCGAGACGGATTGAGTGTATATTCAATGCCATAATCATTCTCCAATATTACAAGCCACATAACGGGGTAACTAAGCCGCCGTAGAGTGGCGCGACCTTTGTTCTTTCGGCGAAGAGCGTTACATGTGTAACGGTCGGCTTTAGTGATTAGTCGGTGTTGTCTTCACTATTCTTAAATACTTCATAACGGAGCTCAGCCATACCTGTACCAATCTGACGAACTGATATTAACCTGAGACTGGGGCTTAGTACCCTTCGTGGAAATAGAGGCTTCCCTCGACCCAACGTAACAGAACCAATTTGCACTATGAGTTCATCTAACAGATCAGCATCGTAAAACTGACCTGCAAGGTCTCCGCCTCCAACTACCCATATGTTCTTATTACCAGCGACATTTTTCATTTGGTCATGAACTTTGCGCACGTCACCCTTAACAAATCGTATGTCCGCACCTTCGATTGTGGGAAGTGTGCGACTGGTGAATATCCAGGTTGGTTGATTGTATGGCCATGATGAAACTGTATCAGCAGCTACATTATGAGCGTTATTTAATATCCATTCGTAAGTTGCAGATCCCATCGTCAGTGCGCCTATTTCAGCAATGAAATCTGGATAGGTTGAATCATTAGGATCACCTAGCTGAAAGAGCCACTCAAGTGAATCATCTTCCGTTGCTATGAAACCATCAAGACTTGTTGCTGTGTAGTACTGAGTTTTCATGCGAATGTATTAGTCCAAAACCCATTAATGACCGTCTAACGGTGGAACTAAGCTGCAAACCGTGCAGCCTGCTTTAATGATTGTTAGCATGCTTACTAATCCTTTTTCATGTTACTTTCATATTCGTCAACAACAATTCCTGCTTTTTCTTGATCTACGCTGGAGACGAATACTTTAACGGCACCAATTCCACCTGGGGTAGTATGCCAAGGGTATAATGTACCAGAGAATTCATCTTTTAAGTAAGCTGCAATCTCCGCATTTTCAAGAAGACTTTTTACCAAGGTGGCTTGCACTGCAGTACCCGCAAAAACTTCAACTGGCTTTATTCCATTGTCAGTTTTCATAATCTTTTATCGAAAATTTTTGGCAAATTCTAATTTCTAAGCATGCTAACGGTGGAACTAAGCCGCCGTAGCGTGTCACGAACTTTGCTTTTTCTGCAAAATGCGTGACACGCGTAAGCGGTCGGCTTTAGTGAATCCACAGGATTTATTTTATAGCGTTAACCAGTTAATAAGTCCACAATTGCGTCCATATCGTTGACAAAATTGAGTCCATCAAATCCCTTTAACTATTTGCTTGATGCACTCAATAATTCTTTGATACCTTTCCTCACGTGTTTCATAAAACAGATTGCCAAGAATGGCCTCGTGTATATCTCTATCGTCCAGGATTCTTTGAAGTTGTTCCTCCAGGTAGGGCCTTACGTCATCTGGTACTTCAGCCAATTGTTCAACAATATCTGTTCTATTGTCCAACACATAAATAATATCTTCGAAATCATGACTTGTTCTTGGGTCTCTGGCACCCCTGTCATTATAGGCAGAAAACTTTGAAGCTAAAAAGTATGGCAATGGTAGAATCTGAATCTTTTGATCGTTAATATCTAACGTTTCTCTTTGAGTAAATCCTGGTGAAAACCATGGGTTGGCAGGTGCCCAGCCAACAGCTTTTGTACTCATTACATCTACTTTGATGTCTTCGTACCGGAAACGACAGATTACATCATCTTCCGGAGATTGTTTGAATCCTTTCCGGATTAGCTCTTCCCGGATGGATTCTAGGTCACCTAATGAAGTAATGGCAAGGCTAATGTCCACATCATTTGTTGGTCGAACATCATCCGCTGCAGGATCGTTAATATATAAGCCTATTGTTGCGCCCCCTACAAATACTACCTGCTCATTCATTTCCCCAAGTGCAAATGCAATTTTGCGAATAACCTCCCGATTGATGATCGTGTTCGTTACCATATCCTGTTTCTCAATTCCTGAACAGCCATATTTTTCTCTCTTGCCTTTCCTACCCGCAATGCATCTGCCAAGGCAAGAAGGGCATGTAATTGCTCATCATCCAGTGCCGCCTGTGGCACAGTGGCATACAAGGGGGTAATGCCATGTCCTCTTACATTACCTTTGGCAAAAGGCCATACGTAAAGTTCGCCACTGCTTATTTCCTTATTTAGGGGTGCAGTTGAATGTGCAGTAGGTATGCCTCGTACTACAGCTCCCGGCTTGGCAGGAAAGACAACCGCCAGCCCGTATTGCAGAAAATCATACAGTGCCTGCCGCATCACTTTTTTGCCCTTATCGTCGAGTAAACCTGCATACTTGGAGCGGGCTACCGACTGACTTACTTCACTCTGGCTCATTTTCAACGAATAGGCCAGAGGTATCTGCTGCCAATTATCATTGTTCAGTGCTATGACTTTGAGCAGAACAACCACATCCTGCGGCTTCATGCTATATTGAGACTGTCTCATTCAAACTTTCTATATCGCATATCGCAATATGCAATATTACGAACAAAAACCCTATTTAACAAACTCATAAGACAATATATCGCGTATCGCGATAGGCGATAATATGGTGATCATTGTTTTGTTCTTCATTTGCCACAACTATCGAATAACATCCTTCATATATTAATCCCTGCCCCCTTTTACTCACCTGTTAATCCTGTGGAACGGTGGAACTAACCGGCGCCCGCACTACAGCTGCTAGAGCCTACGAACGTTACTGGCGTCCAGTTTAATGTTAGGTTTTGCTGTTATGATCCACAGTTATTACCACATTCCCCTTCTTGTGTCCGGTCTCGACATATCTATGGGCCTCGACCATCAGCTCCAATGGATAGCTTCTGTCGATCACCGGTTTGAACTTACCAGACTTTGTAAGGTCCAACATTAGAACAAGATCATCATAGCTTACCTTGGCTAATCCATCATCTATTGAGATATACTTCCCATCAGTAGTGAGGGATTTCTTCGCTTGTGATTTCAAGCTCTTCCTATCCGCCATCTGCTTAGGAACGGCATCCAGTATCAGATCATAACGCTCACCGAGTTTCGAATAGTCCTCTTTTGTGTAGTCAATTACCGTTTCGGCTCCCAGGGACCTTACCAATTCCAGGTTCGCAGTACTGCAAACCCCCGTCACTTTGGCCCCATAATGCCTGACAATCTGTACGGCAGTGGTACCGATCGATCCAGAGGCTCCAACTATGAGAACATTCTTCCTTCTTTGGATGTCCCCCTTCTTCAGGAAGAACATCGCCAGCTCTCCTGGGTAGGGGATCGCAGCAGCCTCCTCATAGGTCGTATTGGTAGGTTTTGGCAATACTATCCAGTCTTCCGGAATGCATATATACTGGGCATATGTTCCAAATCGAGTCTTGGTGGGTGACAAGACGGTATATGCAAGGACCTGGTCATCTATCTTGAACCGTTTCACATCGCTTCCAACAGACTCGACCTCTCCAGCCGCCACCATTCCAAGGATGGGGTTCCTAGGTTTCCCGAAGCCAATCGCAATTCCCATCATCAGTCCCATCGGATGCCACATAGGTATGTTGAAACCCCGAACTATACAGTCACTTGATGTAACTGTGGTCGCGTGGATTTTTATGCATATCTCATTTTTCTTGGGAATGGGCTTTTCAACTTCTTTAAGTTGAAGAACATCTGGTGGTCCGTATTTCGTACAAATAATTGCTTTCATAAGTTTCCTCCAAATATGTTTTATTTTGACATCTTCAAGACACTTTATTTTATCCACCCTAGAAGTTTCCTGAACCTAACGGTGGAACTAAGCCGCCGTAGCGTGGCGGGGGATTTGCCTGGTTTTGTTAGGATTTGTAATGGTTGTTTTTGTTCGCGAATTTCGTGACACGCGCTACGGTCGGCTTTAATGATTGTTAGACAGTCTATTCCGGGAATGTATTGCCTATAATTCCCATTGTTTGTTTTCTGCAATTGCCTTGCGATTCCAACCATATTTTCATTCAAAATACCAAACCATATCATCCTCAATTTTCCAGTCACCAAATGTAATTACATTGCTATTCTCAATAACTACATAGGAAGCATTAGCATCATATACCGAAAACGGATTTGCACTCCATCTGTAGGACCCCCCGAATAATTCAGGGATATTCGTCCTTATAGTATTTAATTCCAATGTTGCATCACCACTAAGTCCAGCGAACAGGATGATCCAACCTAAAGGATTCATTGGGCTTTGAACAATCTGCAGTATACCCTGAGAAGGATCCCTATATGTAAGGCCTTGCCAGTAAAATTCAGAATTTCTGAACTCAGTTGGGAAGGCATTCTCTAAGCGCTTTGTAACCTCATTTGTCTCAGGACGACCGAAGAGCATTACAATATCCCTTCCCAAATCCATACTGGTAAAACTAGTATCTGGTATTATTTGATATGCTTCCAATCCAAGATTATCATGATTGAACTGCTCAGAAGCTTTCTTGTTTTCATCAGACTCCTTGGAGGTGCCATAAACTAAAACCATGTTTGGATAATAATGCCAAAACTCATAAAGCTTTGCTGGCATCTTTCTCTTACAAGGTATATGGAAATTGGGATCAACTATAATCTTCTCTGGTTTATAAGATACTTGTGATTTGAACTTTGTTACTCTGGAATCACTCCAAATGGTATCAATACAAATCCCTTTTTCAGTATGAATGGCAATTTCCAATGGCAATGTAAATGAAGCGCACTCACCCCTAAGAATTTCCCCTGCTACTGTCCAATTACCCAAGTCTTGTTTTGCAGACACATTGTCCAGTTTTATACCAGGGACCGTTGTGGTATCAATCCATTGCATAAACATCCCATCTAAAGGGGATCCATAAATCTCTTCTGTCAGAGCTTGAAATTCCTCCATTTGTACTGGAGCTTTTGCCGTAGCCCGTAACTCGTGATACTTATTAAAGATCTCGACAATGTTATCTTCACCGACTATCTGCCTAAATAAATGACAATAATATGCATGATGATTCTCGATGTTAATACTTTCATGCCTTTCAATACATTTTTGAATAGTTGATAAATGCCTTTTGCGCCTTGCTATAGTAAATAACTCAGTCCTATCTTCTGATGACCAGCGATAATCAGCATATTGCGCATAAGCATTTGCTGGAAACGGATCCGAAAGGTGGAAAGACTTTATTCTGGCTTCATGTATTTTTAATATATTCCAGACGGGTTCTCGTAGTAAATCTACTCTTCCTTCATATAGCGAAACCCATTGAGTTCCAAAACCCTCGCCTGATGCCTCAGGAGCATTAGGTCCAATTAATATATCCGTGCCTTTAGAGAGAATTATTCTCCAATTATCTAGATGACCAAAGTCATGATACAAGTCAACTGGGATCCATCCGTAATTTGGAATATAGCATTCGGCCCAGGTAATGGGGCGTATAACAGGCCCATTCCATAACTCACATCCGTCATGTTGTGCTCCACCCAAACCTGCTGGAGATAGCTTCATTTCTGACATTGGTTTAAGATCAACCTCTTTTACCCTTGGATCAAATCCGATAGTGCCTTGAACTGATCTTGTTGGAATTCCTGCCGCCCGACATATGGCCACAAAGAGTATTGTATGTTGATCCTGAGATCCCTCAAAGTACTCTATCCCGGAATTGCGATCACTTATCTGATTATTGAGAAGGTTTTCAGTTCCACGTCCTCTTTCAACTTCAAGAAAGCGATAGCGCATGCGAGATTTGACGAAATCATATATTCGTTTCGATTTGAGAAATGGATTTGTTTCATTGCTTGTGGCCTCTTGTGCCAATTGTTTGATCTTAGGGGTAATTTGAATTGTGCGACTACTCCTGGTATACAGATTAAATTCATTAGCTGTTTCATCATATGCTCCAACTTTTGCAGGATCGACATCAGCATGTATTTCAAAGCTTTCTAACCTGTAGTCGATGTTTATTGCATAAGTATCCTGAATTGGTTCTGTTCCTAAATCCCAGTATAAGATTTGGTTTCCATGCTCTGGGTCTTTGAATTGTGATTGAGAACATGGACTTACTCTAGTAATTTTAATTGCTTTCTGTGATTCCCATTCTCGGGGGATAGGAATCCATAACATAAGATCCTTTTCCTTGTTGATTAATTCTGGATCTGGAACGAATCTAAAAGAATACTTTAGGTTGTATACCCGAGGATTTCTATATTCAATTCCTGGTGAAGGCAATTGAGGCTTCGCAACCATTAGAAAAGGTTGCAGCCAAAGGAATAGCACAAGACAAGCAGATAGAGATCTCTTATCTAATAAGGTAATCTGTGCACCTATCCACGCATACATATGATTGATTAGTTACAATTCAATGAAAAGCTGCATTATAATTGCAATATCGATTTGCTTCGCTCTAATTGGTTTTCGAAATATCTGGCTAACGGTGGAACTATGCGGTGCACGCTACCGGATTCCTTCAGCGCCCTGGCCTGGCCTGCGTCCGCTTTAGTGTTCTATGACCTATAATTCTTCTTGCATATAATAGCTAAAGTCTAACCACTTGTGCGTAATTTGTTAACACAAATTATTCATTTAAAAGGCTTTCTATTTGATTATAGAGTTCTGAACTTGCACTTGGTCTCAAGGTATTCTTCTCTAAGACCTGGCCCTCTTTATCCACTAATAAATACTGCGGTAAACGCTGCGAATCAATGCCCTTGTCCTTCATGTCATATTTAAGAGGCCGGGACTCTCTCAGATGATATCCAGTTAGCTTATGTTCATTTATCAATTCAATCCATTTCTCCATTTCAATCTCAGAATCAGAGTTTAGATATACTATCTCGATATTATGTTCTTTAAGGAACTTATGTAAGCTTTCGGCGAACTCAAATTCTTGGATACATGGAGAGCACCAAGGAGCCCAATTGTCAATAAAGAAAGCCTTGCCTTTAAAGTACTCCGTGAGTTCGTCAAATGAGTCGATTGGTTGGTTTTGGTCGATGATTACTACTCCATCAGGAATATTCTCAGTTGAATCACTTGAGATCCCCATGCTCTCATATCCAACAAACACTGTTATGGTAAACGTTATAATTGTTGTAAGTGTCTTCATTTGTAGTTTCTGATATTGTATACTAATTGAAAAATAACCTGCTGCTCTACTTCCGACAATAATGGAGGGCATAGAACGGTGGAACTAAGCTGCCGTAGCGTGGCGCGCGCTTTGCCTTTGCTGCAAAGAGCATGACACGCGTTCCGGTCGGCTTTAGTGTTCTACATTCTGAGTTGGCACTACAAACAGCAAGTTATTATGATTTAGCCTGTAAATCAGGTCTATATATGACGCTTGATTTCTCGAATAAATTCTTCCGTTAAGACAATCAGTGGCTCAACAATTACTTTATCATAATCGAAAAGATCACCATAGTCCCCTTTCTGTCGTAGGTCAAACAACTTGGAGAAGTGCTTACCATACTTCTTATCAATGATGCCAGGTTTGATAAAGTTCAAACCGAACTGGGTACGACATCCATCATGAGTGGTAGTTTGGATGTCTTTTGACAGAAGCAAGGCGATAACTGCATAAAAACTGGCATAGTAGAGTCTGTTCACGACAGAATTCCACCGCCCGTTTTTGGCTAGTAATTCTGCATCAGCAAATGATTCATCGGCTCTCTGCAGTCGGTAAAATATATAATCTTGCCGGTTTTCGATTGTCATAGCCGAATTCCATCCAATTCAACATTATGGTAGAGTGGTGAGAATCTAAGACTCGAGTTCCACTGAATCTTTGGGTAAATAAACGCAGATATTATCTGTCCCGAATCTAATTCAATGTCATAGAGCTCATCTCGGAACTTGTCTTCAATCTCATTCGTGACCTTTTCAGATTCAACCAGGATTAAAATATCCCAATCAGAATCAGGCCTTTCTTCACCGCGGGCTCTTGAACCAAACAAAAAAGCTTCTGCCCTTGGATCCTTACTGTGGATTGCTTCCTTTATCCTGGATATGATGATTTTAGAATTCATGTTATTATTTCAATACAAAGATATGCATTAAATTCATTTGAATCAGGTGGACAAGTCATTCATGGGTTACCTGCATCTATGAATTGCAGAACGGTGGAACTAACCGGCGCTCGCTACCCCGGTGCTTTTGCTCACAGGTAATCCCGGCGTCCGGTTTAGTGTTCTACGCCATATTTGGTTTGAACTTTAATTAGGCTCATTGTTAGAGCTTGTGCTCATTATCTTCTGCTTCTCTATAATACCAGCGAAGATCTCTTCAACCCCCTCTCTTCTAATTATCTGCATACCCATTCTTTCTTCGGAGATACCTTCCTTCAATTTATAATCATATAAGGGAACGTCCTGATTTAGTACTGACTCAAAACATTTAAATTCAATACTTTCAGTACTTGACAATTGCTCTGCTGCCTCCAGGATATGAGTTGAAATAAAGAAAAATGCTCCTTTTATCTTTGATAATGAATCTACAACCATTAGGGTTCCATCAAAAGCATCTTTCACATTGGTTCCTCTAAATAGCTCATCAAGAATAACAACTATTCTACTATTCTTTTCAAGTTGCTCAGCCATGTCTTTCACTCTATTAACCTCAGCAAAAAAATGACTATAACCTTGGTTAAGACTGTCTGAAAGATTAATGGTAGTAAACAATCCACTTAAGACTGGGATTTCTAACCTTCTGGCTGGCACTGGGATGCCTAGATGGGCCAAATAAGTCAAGATTCCCATTGTCTTTAGGAAGGTCGATTTCCCAGACATATTTGGACCTGTAACGAAACACAACGATTGCTTTTCATTTAACGTGGTACTATTCGGCACAGGATCTTTTAACAAAGGATGTATACAATCAACAACATCGAAAATAGGGCCTTTACCTACAGAGTATTCTGGCAGGCAAAATTGTTCGTCTTCCAGCAGCCTAGATAGCGATTGAAGTACATCTATGTAGTATACTGTATTAAGTACATTTCTTATCTCTTGAACTTTTTTATCTCTGTAGAAATTATCGAGGAAGTTGATTTGTTTTGACTTAAGCTTCCTGATATCGTCAGGAATGTTGTCAATGAATTCTTTCAGTAGTTTGTAGTTAATGCAATCCAATACTACAGCAAAACTATCCTTTAACGATTTAGTGGGAACATTCTCTAATATCCTGGTAAGAAATGCTTTCAGATCTTTCAATAGGCAGGACAGATGAATGATACCTTCTCCAATAGTCTAATAATCGCTGTTTGAATTTAGCTTATAAGCTATGTTATCTTTTGCTGCATCAATGAAATTATTCCTTAAAGGAGTACGTCTGCTTTTCAAATAGAACTCAACAAAGTCCAACTGTCGTTTGCTAAATTTCAATGAATCATCAAGGTCATGAAAGAACCTTATCTCTGCCTTTCTATTCTCCAAAAACTGCTTGTCAGAGAAAGGAGACCTTATGATCTTATATAATAGTTCTCGCCCACCTATAGTCTCTGTCCTGTTATAGAAGCCAAATATGGAAGGGGTTTTCTTATCCTTGGAAAAGATCTCTATATCAGCGTATGTCTGAGTGTCAATCGTGAATGCCATTTAATAAGCTTTATTCGTTGTCTTTACCTTCCTTATCCTTGATTCTCCTCTAATTTCTGTAATAACTTTGTTGTGCGTAGAACGGTGGAACTAAGCCGCCGTAGCGTGGCGCAGGCTTTGCTATTGCTGCGAAGGGCGTGATACGCGTCACGGTCGGCTTTAGTGTTATACAGGAACCTGCTTTTCTTTTAATTACTCCCATAATGCCTTGTCCAATT
>JAOZUK010000126.1:0-5586 GCA_029938715.1 Bacteroidales bacterium
CCCACGCCATAGGAGACTTCGGAAACATTCAGGGAATCTTGCTTTAACATCTCCATTGCATTTCTCAGTCGCACCTGCCTGATAAACAGACTCACCGATAAATTGGTCAATGATTTAACCTTACGGAGGAGGTTGGAGCGGCTCATCCCGACTTCCCGGGCAAGCTCCGACACCCCAAAGTTCTCATTGGAAATGTTCTTTTCGATGATCGCCGTGATCTTCTTTAGAAAATCATTTTCGATGTAAGAAGGATCCTGCATTACTCTGTTAAAGATACAATTACTTCTCTATTTGCGTCATAATTTATACTCCTTCATCATAATTTATATCGCCTCTTCAAACTTGATATGATCTGCCGCATGGTTGATTGGAGGTGCATCAAGGTTTGCCGGACCTTTACATCAACAAACAAATGTCAAATTTAAATTCAGAAAAAATGAAAACCAGACAGATGAAATCAATGAATGTATTAGCCACAGTAATGATGGTAGTTTCAATCCTGATTATCTCCTCCTGCGGAGGCAAACAGCAGGATTCAACCGAGCAGGTAAAAGCCGTGAAAGAAAATGTAAAACCCCCTAATGTGGATATTCATACCGCTACCCTGCTTGGGGATGCTGATGCCATTAAGCAACACATAGAAGCGGGTTCGGATCTGAATGCAAAAGAACCCGCAGTTGGATCCTCTCCATTGATCTCTGCAGCTGTATTTGGAAAAACAGAGATTGCCAGGGCGTTGATTGAGGCCGGTGCCGATGTGAACCTGAAAAACAACGAAGGATCCACCGCACTTCATTCTGCAGCATTCCTTTGCCGTCTTGAGATCGTGGAGATGTTGCTGGAAAATGGAGCAGATAAGGATGTCCTTAATAACTATGGATCCACTGCACAACAATCTGTAATGGCTCCATTCTCCGATGTGAAGTTTATCTACGATCAATTCAGCAAGGACCTGGGCCCCCTGGGATTCAAGCTGGATTATGATTATGTGGAAGCAACCCGTCCGAAGATTGCCGAACTGTTACAATAACCAATTACAATTCACCATTCACCGAATCAAAATGACAAGCACAGAAAGAAGGTATGACATAGATTGGCTCAGGGTCATTGCCATTGGATTGCTAATCTTCTATCACATTGGTTTTGTATTTCTGCCGTGGGGTGTCTTTATCGGTTTTATTCAGAATGAAGAACCCATCCAGTCCCTATGGAATCCCATGTCCATGCTCAATATCTGGAGAATCCCCCTGTTGTTTTTTGTGTCAGGAATGGGAGTCCGCTTTGCCATCCGGAAAAGGAGCTGGAAGCAGCTGATTCTGGAGAGAACCAGGAGAATACTTATCCCCTTTCTTTTTGGAATTTTTGCTATAGTTCCATTGCATCTCTTTGTCTGGCAAAAGTACTATAACCAGGATCTCTCCTACTCCATTCAACTGTCCCACTTGTGGTTTTTGGCCAACATATTTATCTATGTGATCCTGCTTTCACCGCTCTTCTTTTACATAAAGAGGAACACCCATGGTAAAATCAGCAGGTGGATAGTGAAACTGTTCAGAACTCCACTGGGACTGTTGTTCATAATGGCAGTTTTTGTGATTGAAGCTCTATTGGTGAAGCCCGAGGTTTATGAGACCTACTCCATGACATGGCATGGCTTTCTACTGGGATTGCTGGCCTTTCTATTGGGTTTTATCTGCGTTCAAACCGGAGATATATTCTGGAAAACAGTAAAAAAATGGAAGTGGGTAATCCTGGTTTTAGCTGTGGTGTTTTTTGTTTTTCGCTATCTGGCTTTTCAATTACAGGCCCCTAACTATTTAAAGGCCATTGAGTCCAACCTGTGGATCTTTTCTCTGTTTGGGTTTGGTTACAGGTATTTGAACCATCCGAGTAAAACATTGAGTTACTTAAGTCAGTCCGCCTATCCCATCTATATCCTTCACATGATCTTTTTATATGTAGGATCCTTCCTGGTTGTACCGATAGGGATTCCAACCTCTTTCAAACTAATCATGGTGGTCCTGATCACATTTGCCGGATCTTTTGCCATGTATGAGCTAATTATTAGTCGGGTCCGTTTCTTAAGACCCCTCTTCGGACTGAAGAATTAAAGGCACTTCGCTTAAAACGTCCCAGCTACTCTTCTGAGCCATATAAGTCATAATATATTATAAAAAATAGTTACATTGTATAATCAATAACCAGAAATCTAATGAATTATGAAAAAATTAGTAGCAGAATTTATCGGAACTTTATGGTTGGTTTTAGGCGGATGCGGCAGCGCTGTACTTGCAGCAGGATATCCTGAACTGGGTATAGGCTTTGTTGGTGTTTCCATTGCTTTTGGTTTAACCGTATTGACCATGGTATATGCCATCGGACACATCTCCGGTTGTCATCTGAATCCGGCTGTTTCTATCGGTCTGTGGATAGGTGGTCGTTTTGATAAAAAAGAACTGTTACCCTATATTCTGGCACAGGTTCTGGGTGGTATTGCAGGTGCTGGAATTTTGTATCTGATTGTGAGCGGGAAACCCGGGGCTGAAATTGGTAGCTTTGCTGCCAACGGATATGGAGATCACTCTCCGGATGGCTATGGGATGATGTCTGCATTGATTGCGGAAATCGTGATGACCTTTATGTTCCTGATTATCATTCTGGGAGCAACGCATCCCAAGGCACCCAAGGGATTTGCAGGAATAGCCATTGGATTGGGATTGACCCTGATTCATTTGATCAGCATCCCTATTACAAATACTTCCGTTAATCCTGCAAGAAGTACAAGTCAGGCTATCTTTGTTGGTGACTGGGCGGTGGGTCAGTTATGGTTGTTCTGGGTGGCCCCTATTGTTGGAGCTATCCTGGCTGGATTGGTATATAAGATGATCTCACCCGAAAAAGAGTAGCTCTTCCCCTATATAGATGAATTCTTCTTACCGATAGTAAGGAAATACTATCTTTGCGGAAATTTATTTTTTAACTCAAGCATAGATGGCTCTTCAGGAAGAATTCGAGAAGCAGGGACTGTGGTTATTCAGGTACCGGGGTATAATTCCAATTGTTGTATTGGGCATAGGGGCAGCTATTTACATTAAATCAAGCTTCTATCCCGGATCCGGCACCCTGGAACTGCAACCCTATAAGACCTATTACGAACTCTTTTGTCTGGCTTTAGGCTTACTTGGTCTGGTGATCAGGGCCTATACAGTGGGTCATACCCCACCAAATACCTCCGGAAGAAATGTAACGCAACAGGTTGCAGATACACTAAACACTACAGGAATATATTCAGTTGTACGGCATCCACTCTATCTGGGTAACTTCTTTATGTGGCTGGGTCCTGCCATGTTGACCGCAAATATATGGTTTGTGGTTATTTTCTGTCTGTTTTACTGGATCTATTATGAAAGGATCATGTATGCTGAAGAGCAATTTCTAAGGAAAAAGTTTGGCCAGCAGTATCTCGATTGGTCAGGGCATGTCCCTCCATTTTTCCCCAAAGGGAAAGGGTTTGTTAAATCCTCATACAGATTTAGCTGGAAAAAGGTATTCAGGAAGGAGAAAAACGGACTGGCGGCTCTTTTCCTGATCTACTGCGGCTTTAATGTGGCAGGGGAACTCATACAAAACAGCAACCACTTCAATTATATTTTTTTAGGGGGAGCCTCAATCTCATTTATTCTCTACTTTGTATTGTGGTTTCTCAAACATAAAACCACCATTTTAAGTGAGGATGACTGATAGCATTCACCCCGAAAACCCAGATGCATTTACAGGGCTGAAATTTCACTATCCATCCACAATACGCGTTCCTCCAGATAAGATTTCAGCTCTTCTATGCTTGATTCCCAATCAATTCCAATCTGCTGATCCCATTTGAAATAATTTCTTTCTGCTGCGCCATTATTTCTGAGATTTCCAGCTGCCATATCCACCATCCTGTTTAGTTCTGCCAGGCTTAATATATTGAATCTCAAATTGTTCCACCGATCTTTCAGCATCTCTGTAAATAGAGGATCCTCCATCAATCGTGGCCACCAGAAGGGCATCATCCAGGGATCCTGACTCACAAAATTGTTATAGTTGATGACCCAATCATCCATGGGTACACGATCACCCGAGAAAAAGCCAATGTTCAGATCCCAGACAGGTCCCATCTTGAGCTTTTCGCCACGGTCCTTATACATATAGGTACTCAGACGGTATCCATCCACGTTTCTGCAGATCTCGTTAATGACGAAAAAATCCACAAAACTTTCCAGATCAATGTAATTGGTATAGGTTCGAAGATCTGACGAAAAGTCATCAGTCAGTAAAGCAGTCTCGAAATCATGAATATAGCCCTGTATGTAACTCTTCTGCATTTCAGTAATCTCATCCGATTTTGGATAATCATACAAAAAGTAGGTTTCCAGATACTGCTTAGAGTGATAAGGTACGTCAAAGGGAGCGAAATCGATGAGATTACCATAGATATCATATTTCGATCTGAAACTGATATCTGAAGTATATAATGCATCATCCTCCCAGTTGTCCTCAAAATATTCCAGGGGTTCATCCAGATTCAAATCCCCACCAGCGGTCTTATCAATTTTAAGTATATAACCCCCTGTAATGGCTGTAGAATCTGTATCGGTTGGCTCCAGTTTTTTTATATCAATCCTGTTCTTATCCCGTTTCAGTTTCTCCATAAACACGTAAACCCCTTTGTATTCTCCGTTAATCTCAAGCTCTACCAGTTTTGTTCTGCTGGCATACCTTCCCATTTTTGAAAAAATCTCGTAACCGAAATAGTTATAGATCAAGGTGCGGTCAAAAACAAATTTATTCTCCAGGTTTACGATGTGCCCCATCAGAATAAAGTCTTCTTCTTCAGGAAAATCAAAAAAAGCCACATCCGTATCGTTCCCTTCAGAATCCCATGTCTCGATGCCATAGGACTTTTTATCTGATAGCCTGTACGAAGTAGAACCCCGGAATTCAATGCCTATGAGGGTTCTTTGAATCTCAACCTTTTGAACATACAGGGTTAAATCGGCCGGAATCTTAGGTTCATTCAGAATTCCCAGTCCCTTGGTTTCAACAACCAGGTAGGGCATATCACTGTTTCCTGTCTCAATAGCAAATTGTGGCTCATCATAAGGGATTTCATCCACATCCTTCTGACAGGAGTGAATCACAATCAGCAAAAGAGAGGCGAAAATCAGGGCCTTAGCTCTATAAACTGGTTTGGTTGAATTCATTCTCAAAAAAATAGAAAAGCAAATATAAAACGAATTGTTTATCCTCCTATTGCAAGTGTGGTTTTAAAAGGGTTCTAAATAGGTAGTCGTTCTCTTTTTTGTATCTTGAAAATCCAATATTTCGGCTATGAATAGAAGATATTTTATCAAAAGCAGTGCGCTGGGAGCAACTGCTCTTGCCTCTGCCCCACTCTGGTCAGTCCACCCACCTTCTAAAAAGCTTAAGATCTCCCTGGCACAATGGTCTCTGCACCGGTCGTTTAATAATGGAAAACTTGATCCGGTGGATTTTGCAGCCATTACAAAGAACACCTACCACCTCGATGCCGTGGAGTATGTGAAC
>JAOZUK010000126.1:5686-11680 GCA_029938715.1 Bacteroidales bacterium
GCGTAAAAGAGTTGTTACCCTATGCAAAAGCTGTGAGTGCCAAGTCTTACAATTTTAATGAGAAGGGTGAAGACACTAAAATTGACTACTACAGGATGCTGAAGATTGTTAAAGAATCGAAATACGATGGATATATCGGCATTGAATATGAAGGTGAGATACTAGGTGAACATGAAGGTATTCTTACCACCAAAGCACTAATGGAAAAAGTATGGAACAGTCTTTAATATAAAAACGTTATGAAAAAGATCCTGATTATTTTAATATCAATAGCAACTATTGGTTGTGTATCTACTCATCAAGCGGAGTGGGATTTTCTAAGCTTTGAGAAGCCTGAAAATAATCCTGTGATGCAGGCCGACTCGACCTTCACCTTTTTGTGCCCCATAAAAAATGAACGCATTCAATGGCAAAAGGCAGATGTATTCAATCCGGCAGCCATTGTGAAAGATCACAAGATTCATCTGCTTTTTCGGGCCGAGGACAATCCGGATGCCATCCTTGGAGGGCGTACCTCAAGGATTGGGCTGGCCACCAGTGAGGATGGGCTGAATTTTGAGATTCATCCCACCCCGGTCCTTTACCCCGACAGCGGGGAATTCCTTAAGTATGATTACCCTGGTGGTTGTGAGGACCCCCGGGTGGTGGTTACTGAAGATGGATTGTATGTGATGGCATATACTGCATGGAACCAGGATGTGGCCAGACTGAGTATTGCATTCTCCAGGGATCTTATCCACTGGGAGAAGAGAGGCCCAGCTTTTGCAAAGGCACACAAGGGGAAATTTCTGGATTACTGGTCAAAATCAGGCTCCATTATCACTAAGATGGTTGGAGATGAGCAGATAGTAGCAAAATTAGACGGGAAATACTGGATGTACTGGGGCGAGAGTTTTATCAACCTGGCCTGGTCCGATGACCTGGCAGTCTGGTACCCAACACTGGATGAGAATGGGGAATTAAAAGCCATTGTGGAACCGCGGAAAAATAAATTTGACAGTCAACTTACAGAGTGTGGTCCGCCTGCAGTTATCACAGATGAAGGCATTGTTTTACTCTACAACGGTAAAAATGCCGAAGGAGATGATGCTGCCGCTGAACTGCCCAAAGGAATGTATTCGGTTGGGAAAATTGTATTTGATAAAGAGGATCCAGAGAAAGTAGTGTGGCGCTCAGATTCCTACTTCCTGAAACCCACTCTTCCACACGAAATCACCGGTCAGTACAAATCCGGGACTACTTTTGCCGAAGGCCTGGTTTACTATAAATCAAAATGGTTCCTCTATTATGGCACTGCAGATTCTTTTGTGGGGGTGGCCATATCAAACTAGTCTGTATGAAGTATCTCATTTTTGCTATGTTTCTGCTTGTGGCTTGCAGTCCTGAGGATAAAAAAAGCTCCAAACCGAACATACTGCTAATTATCACCGACGATCAATCCTGGGAGCATCTGGGGTGCTATGGAGACCCGGTTATTCGCACACCAGTGATTGATAAACTGGCCAGCGAAGGTGTAAAGTTTGAAAATGCCTACACAGCCTGTCCGTCCTGCTCTCCGGCAAGAGCGGCACTTCTCACCGGGCAGGATATATACAGATTGGAAGAAGGTGGTGTGCTTACGGGTTTCATCAGGGACAAATTCGAAGTGTTTCCCCTGCTCCTGGAGGAGAATGGTTACCACGTGGGCTATACCGGCAAGGGCTACTGGCCACTTACCAGTGGCATTCCAGAAGCCATTGATGAGCCTTTCGGAAAGCCATACAAAAGCATACTGCATGATTCTGTTCCCCATGGAGTCTCAAGGAACTATTATGCTGCAAACTTTGAGCAATTTGTAGAAGAGAACAGCGGTGGTAAACCATTCTTCTTTCTGGCAGGACTGGGAGAGCCTCATCGACCCTACGGGTATGGCCTTGGGCTAGAAATGGGTATCGATACATCCCGGGTATCTATTCCCTCTTTCCTTCCCGATGTGTCTGTAACAAAGGTAGATATGGCCGATTACCTGGGGGAAATTGAGTACTGCGATCAGGTGGTTGGAGAATTACTTGACGTTCTGGATAAAAAGGGGCTGATCGAGAACACGCTTATAATTTTCACATCCGACAACGGAATGCCTTTCCCCAGGTCCAAGGCCACCCTTTATGATCACGGGGTGAGAATGCCCTTAATTGCCTGGTGGAAGAACAAGATTTATGGAAACCGGGTAGTCAGTGATCCGGTAAGCTTAATTGATCTCGGCCCCACCTTTCTGGAACTGGCCCTGGTGGATATTCCTGAACAGTTTACCGGCAGAAGCATGACAACCCAACTGTTGGCAATGGAATCGGGCCAAATTGAGGCTGACAGGGATTTTGTGGTCACAGCCTTCGAAAAACACACCCATTGTCGTCCCAATGAACTGGGATACCCAAGAAGAGCCATTCATACCACTGAGTGGACCTATATTGTAAATCATGAGCCCCACAGGTTTCCAATGGGTAACCTGGATATTTATATCCCTAACTGGGATAACCTGGGAGAAACGGACCCAGGTCCAACCAAAACCTATTTCAAGCAAAACATTGACAATCCTGATTTTCAGAACCTATGGAATCTTTCTTTTGGGAAGGTCCCGGAGGAAGAGCTATATAACAAAGAGGAAGATCCCCATATGATTTCCAACCTTGCCAACGACCCGGCTTCCAGCCTTATCCTGGATGAGCTGAGAAAAAAACTTAACCACTATCTGAGCCTGACAGATGATCCCAGGTTAAGAGGGCTTTCTCCGTGGGACCAGTACAGACTTGATAAGTAACTATTGAATCAAAAAGCCTAAACCCATGAAGCAAACAATCCACTCAATCCTTATAGCCATTGCCATAATCTTTCCAGTCCTTCATTTAGATGCCCAGGATATACCCTTACCTGAGCATCCCCGTCCCGATTTCCAGCGCGACAACTGGGTCAATCTCAATGGTACCTGGAGGTTTGCTTTTGACAGCCTTGATGTGGGTATAGGTGAAAAGTGGTATGAAAATCCCCGATTCGACCAATCAATCACTGTTCCATTTTCATGGGGATCAAGCCTTTCAGGTGTTGAAGATCTGACCGATATTGGCTGGTACAGTCGTGAGATTAAAATCCCAGAACAATGGTCGGGCGACCGGGTGTTCCTGGTGATTGGGGCCTGTGACTGGAAAACCACAGCATGGATCGATGGCAATGAAGTAGGTACCCACCAGGGAGGATACAACCAATTTGAATTTGAACTAACAGAATACCTATATTCTGGGGAAACACAAGATCTGGTTATTCGTGTGGACGATAGGCCCCATCCTTTTAAGCTTGAAGGAAAGCAGGGGTATGGGGAGGCCAAAGGTATTTGGCAGACAGTATATTTAGAGAGCAGAGGCGATGTGGCCCTTCGCTCCATTCATTTCACACCCAATATTGACAACGGAACGGTTGCGGTAAAGGCAGAGTTGGATGCACCTGCTGACGAAAACCTCTTTTTGAACCTGACGTTCCCAAACAAGGAGATTGCAGGAATGATAAGCTCCCCTGAGATATCTAAAGAACAACAAGTGATTGAATTTGAAATCGAGATCCCCGATCAGAGACTCTGGGAGCTGGACGATCCTTACTTATACGACGTAAAGGTCCAGCTACATAACAACGAAACCATATATGATGAACTGTCCACCTATTTCGGTATGCGAAAAATAGGCGTAATGAATCTACCGGGGACCGAAATTCCTTATGTGGCTCTGAATAACAAACCAATTTATCTTCAACTGTGTCTCGACCAGGCTTATCATCCTGAAGGGTATTATACCTACCCCACCGATAAATTTATGAGGGACGAAATTATCCGTTCCAAAAAAATAGGCCTAAATGGGAACAGGATTCACATTAAGGTGGAGGTGCCCCGGAAGCTCTACTGGGCAGATAAATTGGGATTGTTGATCATGGCAGATGTACCCAATTTTTGGGGTGAACCGGATGGTGCGGCCAGAACGGAGTGGGAATATGCCATGCGTAAAATGGTGGAGCGGGATTACAACCATCCTTCGATCTTCTCCTGGGTACTCTTTAATGAAACCTGGGGGCTCTTCACAGGAAAAGGGAAGGAGAGGGAATACCTTCCCGAGACCCAGGATTGGGTCCGCCAAATGTTTGTGGAGGCCAAGAACCTGGATGCTTCCAGATTGATCGAGGACAATTCACCCTGTAATTACGACCATGTGGTCACTGATCTAAATACCTGGCATGCATATCTCCCCGGCTATGGCTGGGAGGATTTTATGAACAATGTGGTTGAAAATACCTATACAGGATCAGAATGGAACTTCATAGGAGGTAATCAACAATCCAAAGTTCCCATGCTCAACAGTGAATGTGGAAATGTGTGGGGATATGAAGGCAGTGCCGGTGATGTGGATTGGAGCTGGGACTACCACATCATGATGAATGAGTTCAGAAAACATCCCCTGATGGCAGGCTGGTTGTATACCGAGCATCACGATGTGATCAATGAGTGGAATGGCTACTATAAATTCGACAGAAGCGAGAAGTTTACAGGCCTATCCGATTTCATTCCTGATATGGACCTGAATCATCTTCATAGCGATACCTATCTCTCCACTGGCTCGGATTTATGCCGTTCTGGTGAACCAGGGTCCACTGTGGAAGTACCTATGTATCTCTCTGTAATAACCGATAAAGTACCAAGCAGCCACTATATCCTGGATTATGAGCTATCGGGAAGGGATCACCACGGGAAATTCAGGCACCACTTCTTGAAATCAATAGAAATCGAATCATCCCCATATTTTAATGGTGAACTGGATCCGCTCTCTTTTGAGCTACCACAAACACCTGGACTCTACCATCTGAAACTCCGATTGCGTGATAAAAACGCCTATATCTACCACTTGAATTTTACCAGTTTTCTGGTGGAAGAGAGCGAAAAAGAGAGCCCGGAAGCTGATGGTCAGATGAAAAGCTTAACTTTTTCACCAGCTTCATTTGTAGAGGAGTCATGGAGCCTCCGTCAGTGGAATATTCTGGATGGGCTCAAAGTAAATGGAGCCGGATCGGGTTTCCTGGCCTATGAAGTGGATCTCCCCTCTTCCCTGGATCTTAATCAGTTGGAAAATGTAACCCTGGTTTTCGAGGCTTCAGCAAAAAAACTTCATGGGAAAGACCAAACTGAGAAGACCGAATTGGGTGGGGACTACATGCGTGGTAAAGGAACCTTCGATCCCAGCAGAAACCCCAATTCCTATCCCATGACCGACACCTACAAAGATCCCTCCTATGTGAGGGTCAGGGTAAATGGTAAAGTTGTAGATGAGTTTTATTTGTCCGATGACCCTGCCGATCACAGAGGTGTTCTCTCCTGGTTTTCTCAGATTAAAGACAGAAAGCTGCGGGAAGCTGGCTCATATGGGTATCTATGCAAAGTCAGAATTCCTTCTGAATTGGTAAGGAGCGCAACTGACGGTAAACTACACATCAGATTTGAAGTAGACGAGGGATTGCCCGGGGGACTAGCCATTTATGGCAAACGATTTGGACGCTACCCTCTGGATCCCACCATTTTATTTGAGTAGGTCATGAAAAAACGACTCTTCTTAGGTAGCCTTTGGTTTGCATTGGTACTTACTGGGTGTGGCAATCGGGTGGACTGGCTTTCCTGACCTATTTAACCGGGGATGCAACGCCCATAACCATTTATAATCTGCTGACCATGACTGCCGGGTTTCCTGAGGACAATCCATGGGGAGACCGGTTCCTGGATATAACCGATGAATCGTTATTGGAACAAGTAAGCCAGGGAATCTCCTTTTCGTCCATACCCTCACAACAGTATGAATACAGCAACCTGGGATATGGGCTCTTGGGATACATCATTTCCAGGGTCTCAGGTATCTCATTTCAAGACTTCATTTCCCTGAATATTCTCATTTCATCTTTCAGCATGGCCACCCAGAAGCACTCCGGAAATCG
>JAOZUK010000366.1 GCA_029938715.1 Bacteroidales bacterium
GTACCGGTGGATGGATCGTCCATCAGCTCGGCTGTGTAGATATAAGTATCCGGATTGTTGGGTGAATCGTGCTCATTTTTGGTGAATGCCACCACCACCTCATCCACTCCGTCCCCGTCAAAATCGATGCCTGAAAGGGCCCGACCCCCAAATGCATTTGCACCAAAATGCAGGTCCAGCTTTTGTGGAGCTTTTTCTATGGCATTATAATCCTTGTCAAAATCATAGACTTTGAGGTAGTAGTCCGTTGCATCATTGGTGAGGATATACCCGATGATTAACTCATCATCCCCGTCGCCATCCAGGTCACTTAAATCAAGTACAAAATGTGTTGTGGATACCCCCTCCTCCAACTCACTGAGAAGACTGATTTTAAAACTCTGGTCAAATCCAAAGAGCGCCACATGGGCCAGCTCTTCATCAAATGGACGATATCCCACCACAAACTCCGTGATGCCATCGCCATTCACATCGCCCGATATCAGATTCCTGCCCTTCAATACCCTGCCATCAAATTTGTATATGTTCTTGCCGGTGTAGTTGAGGGTTTTGCCCCGGTTGGCCAGCACCAGGTGCAGTGAGTCGTTATCTCCGGTAATGGAATAGAGATAGTCGGCCATGTTATCGCCGTTAAAATCGCCTGAAATCAGATCGATCTGCCTCTGATCAAAGCTCAGGGTGGTATCACTGATCACCCGATCTCCCCCTGTTAACCGCTCCTTCAATTCAAATCCCTGGTAATTGAATTTCAACTTCAGGTTCTTTTCATGGATATGGGCCCCGTTGGTGGTTCCCTCATCCCAAACCAGGATGATTTCCGAACGGTCAAAATACCCTGTGGGTTGAAGCGGTGGGGTTTGTGCGATTAGTTCATTACTCACCCCAGAAAGCAGAAGGGCTCCTGCAAGTAGAACAAACACGAATAATAACTGACATTTTTGAGTGGCTACCATGTGGCTTATTTTTAATCATTCTAGATAAATGTATAGAAATTAAGCCAACAGGACCACTTCTTAAGTTTAATTAGGTTTCATTTAACAATACCTCGTTGAGATCGTTAAAAGAAGAGAATGAAAGACAAGAAAATCCGTCAGCTGGCCGCTGTGATGTTTACCGACATTGTTGGATACACCTCTTTAATGGAAGGAGATGAAGAGGTTGCCATAAAAATCAGGACGCGACACCGCCAGGTGTTCAGTGAACAACATGAAGCACACCAGGGTGAAATCATACAATATTACGGAGATGGCGCACTAAGTATTTTTAAGAGCGCTATTGAAGCTGTTCAATGTGCCATCGGGATACAGAGACTCTTAAAGGAAGGAGAACCGGTTGTGCCTGTGAGAGTGGGCCTGCACATGGGCGATATTGTATATAGCAAAACAGAAGTATATGGAGATGGTGTGAATTTTGCCTCCCGAATTGAAAGCATGGGCGTGTCGGGTGCAATTCTGCTATCGGGAAAATTAAATGATGAGCTTAAAAATCATAAGCAAATTTCAACCCGGTCACTGGGAATCTTTGAGCTCAAGAACATCACCAATCCCGTTGAAGTATTTTCGGTCACCAATACCGGGATAACAGTTCCTGCTCCTTCAGAGCTCCAGGGGAAACTCAAAAAACCAATGAAATCCATTGCCGTTTTACCCCTGGTAAATATGAGTTCCAGTGAGGAAAATGAATACTTCAGTGATGGGATGACCGAGGAAATTATCAATGCGCTGGCTAAAATCAAGGAACTAAAGGTCACCTCCAGAACCTCAGCTTTCCATTTTAAGAATAAAAACATCCCTGTTCCCCAAATCGGTAAGGAACTGAATGTTTCTACCATCCTGGAAGGAAGTATTCGACTGGCCGGCAACCGCATGCGAATCACCGCTCAGTTGATCGATGTGGCAGATGATTTTCATTTCTGGTCAGAAACCTTTGACCGGTCCATGGAAGATATTTTCGCCGTTCAGGATGAGATCAGCCTGATCATTGCTGATAAATTGCGGGAGCACCTCGGGCATTTTGATATTGAAGACCACCTGGTGGATGCACCTGAAGTTTCTGTTGAGATCTATAAGAAATACTTAAAGAGCCGATATCTGATGCTAAAGATGACTAAGCCTGATATTGATACAGGAATTTCGGTTTTAAAGCAAGTGGTCAGTGCCTATCCTCACTTTCCCCTGGCCCACCTGGGAATACACCTTGGATATTCCTTGCTTGGCACCATTGGACTGATGCCTGCTGGTGAGGCATTTGCCAAAGGAAAGCCCTTTCTGGACAAAGCCATTGAATTGGACGAAACCCTGCCCGAAAGTCAGCTTCACCTCTCCTGGATTAGTTTTTTACAAAAATGGGACTTGCCGGAAACATACAGACATTTGAACAAAGTCCTCGAAAAACGTCCGGTGATTGATTTCTACCAGTCCATGGCGTCCACACTGGTAGCGGAAGGGAAATATAAGGCGGCGCTGAATTATATGGAGACTGCATTTCAGCTCGATCCTTTCTCACATATCAATTACCACCTGAAAGGATTTATACTCTATGCCCAGGAGAATTATAAAGAGGCCATTGAACAGTTTGAAAAGAGCATGAGCCTGAACCCCGATGCACAGGTCTCCGTATTGTACTGGGGACAGGCACTTCTTTTGCAGGGTCGTAGCGCTGAATGCCTGGCTTTCTTTCAAAACCTTCCCGAGAAACCCAATGATCTGTTGAAACTGGGGGGAACCACACTGGCCCTGGCAGCCATGGGTGATATGGATCAGGCGAAATTGGGGATTGCAGAACTGGAATCCGCATTAAATACAGATTTAGCGGAGAGGGCCATGTACCTGCTTATCCTTTGCCGGACCATGATGGGTGAGCACGATACGGCCATGGATCTGATTGAGCAAGGGATCGGTTACCGGCTTCCCATGCTCGTCTATCTCTCCACAGAACCCGTTCTTAAACCACTTTTTTCAAATTCGCGTTTTCAGGCATTGATGTTTCAGGTGTTGGGAGAGAAGACCTCTTTTGAGGGGCCAAATAGCAGGTACAAAAAATCACTGTTAAACAAAGATCTTCTCAAACAGTACCAGGATCAGCTGACCCAATTGATGTCAACCGACAAACCCTACCTTGATGAGAATTTGACGCTTCGCGATCTGGCTGAGATGCTCAGGATCCAGCCCAATCAACTGTCGCAGGTACTCAATGAGGGATTTGATCAGAACTTTGCCGAATTTGTCAATACCTACCGGCTTGAAATGTTCAAATCAAAAGTGGCCGATCCGGA
>JAOZUK010000127.1 GCA_029938715.1 Bacteroidales bacterium
CTGCTACCGAGCCTGAAGGGTATCCGGATTGCGAAACTGAAATGGCTTGAGAAATAAGGAATGAAAAGTATTGCGATAATACTCTTAGCAGGATTAGTCTTTGCCTGTAATTCCAGTGCGGATCAACAGGCTGAAGAGAAGCCCAATATTATTGTCATCTATGTGGATGATTTGGGCTACGGGGATCTGAGTTGTTACGGAGGAGATATTCCCACCCCTAATATTGATCAGATTGCCGGTGACGGGATAAGATTTACTGATTTTTATGTGGGAGGTCCTGTTTGTACACCCTCGCGATACAGTTTGCTTACAGGCTGTTATCCAAACCGTTCTAAACATGGACTTGACGGTGTGCTGTTTCCTTACGATACCGGTCATCTGGATGAAAGTGAAACAACCATCGCTGAAGTCTTGAAAACCAACGGATACCACACCGCACTTATTGGTAAATGGCATCTGGGACTGGCAGAAAAGGAGTACCTGCCGGATCATCATGGATTTGACCTTTTTACCGGTCATACGCATGGATGTATCGATTATTTTTATCATGGATATGGGGGTTTGGACAGTGAGGGCTGGTATATCAATAACGAAAAGAGGAGAGAAGAGGGATACGCTACTGATCTGATTACCAATCATGCCATAAAGTATATTGAGGAGAGGTCGGCCGGCATGCCTGGACAAACTCAGCAGCCTTTCTTTCTCTATTTATCATACAATGCACCGCACTTTGGAAAAAGTGATGCAAATAATTTGCCCCCGGGTACTTTGATCCTTAATGAATATGAGCTTAATAACCATGAACTTGCAAATACACTACAGGTCCCTGAGGAGCATTTGCAGGAATTCGATGATATTGAGGATCAACCCAAACGTTATTACTCGGCAATGGCCTCATACCTTGATAGTTGCGTGGGTAGTTTTATGGAATCGTTAAAAGAGAGTGGTCTTTACGACAATACAATGATCTGGTTTATCTCGGATAATGGGGGATATGTTGAAGGTTTTAAAATCCACGGTAGTAACGGTCCGTTGAAAGGTGAGAAAGGAATCCTGGAGGAGGGCGGAATTCGGGTTGCAGCCATGGTCTCCTGGAAGGATAGAATTGAAGCCGGACAGACCAGGAATCAGCCCTTGTGCAATATTGACCTCTTTCCAACCATCTGCAAAATAACAAATTGCGAAATTCCTGAAGATATTCTCGCGATGGATGGAATGGATATCAGCAGTGTGCTATTCGAAAATGCCACCATTGAGAGGGAGCTCTTCTGGAAATTTAAAAAGCAGACCGCCATCAGAATAGGGAAGTGGAAATTGTTTAATGGGAATGAGCTATACGATCTGGATGCGGATATTGGAGAGAAGAATAATCTTGCTGATGAGTATCCTGAAAAAGTTAAAGAGTTGTCGGATGCGTTTAAGAAGATCGAAAACTCAATCTCAGAATGAATTTGGAAAAAGACCATGAAAGCATCAAAGAAACCCATCGTTTTATTGCTTGCATCCGTATTGCTAACAGCATGCAATAGCACAAATAAAAATCAACAGGAACAGGAGGTTTACATGATTCCCCAGATTGAGGGGGAGTGGTGGCAGCTGACTACATACAATCCTGAAATTGCCCCGTATACATATGGAAAAGGGGACAATAACGTTTGTGACTTTACAATTTTCAAAGCAAGCGATAATACATGGCAATTAATAGCCTGTCACAGAGGGAGTAATTATCCTGGGAAAACACGATTCTTATACAGGTGGGAAACCAGGAATCTTGCTGATACATTATGGGAAGAGAAAGGTGCTTTTCAATCAACCGGTGTTGGGGACAAGCCGGATGGTTTTGGAAATGTATGGGATCCTGCCTTTTACCCGAATATGGGTCAGTTACAGGCACCGCATTGCATTATTCATGAAGACCAGTATTATCTCTTTTATAACAATAGGGATGCAATGTGCAAGATAAGCGACGATGGTAAAAACTGGAAGGACCTGAAAACGGATGATGGCAGCTATCATTTCTTCGAAATGGGCAGGGATATGATGATGTTTGATGATACTCAGCAGAGTGGGAGATGGATTGCCTATTACACGACCGGCGGTGCTTTCCCTCAATTTATGGAAGCGCGTACCTGTGAATCACTGGGAGGTCAGTGGTCGGAAGGAAAAATGATTTATGACGGATGGAGCAATACAAGGAATCCGATTTACGGAAACGAATTTGCCGAAAGTCCATTTGTAATCCGATATGATGACAGATACTACCTATTTGCTCAATTGCATGTTTTTATCTCGGATGATCCTCTCGATTTCACCGATAATTTTAAAATCGCAGATCTGGAGAGCAGCAATTACCACGAGCGTGTCTGGGCTCCTGAGATCATTGTTGATGAAGACGGGCAGTACTATATTGCAGCCTATCGACCCAAAGGGATCTTTATGGCCAAACTAAAGTTCATTGAAACCACAGCACCCTGTAAGTACGACTAAAACCTTAAAACGTTATAACGTTAAAATGTTTTGTCGTATATTTAAGCTATGGAATCAGTATATAAAAGATCTACAATTTACCTTGATCCACAACTACACCGGGCATTGAAAATTAAATCTGCCCAGGTTTCGAAATCAATTTCTGCTTTAGTAAATGAATCAATCAAATTTTCACTGGCTGAAGATTTGGAAGCCTTTGAAGACCGTTTAAACGAGCCGAAGTTGGATTTTGAGTATGTTTTGAAAGATTTACGATCGAGTGGTAAAATATAAAATTTATATTAGACCATCTGCGGTTAAAGAACTTAAAAAGATACCAAAAAAGGTTCTGCAGAAAATTGTTAGCAGGATAAAAGGACTTTCAACAAACCCAAGACCTTTTGGATGTGAAAAACTGTCTGATGAAGAGAGGTATCGCATTCGTCAGGGAAATTATCGAATAGTCTACTCAATAGAAGATGCAGCGCTTATTGTAATTGTTGTAAAAGTCAGCCATCGGAGTAATGTATATAAAAAGAGATAGTAACTAATTTTAGCTGCAATCATTTCGGGTTCTAGATTCGTTGTTTGAGGGATCAGTGAAGTTCGTCGTCAACATGCTTCCCGCTTAACAGGGCCAGCATATTGTCCGCTGCTCTTTTTTGCAGTTCGTAAGAGGCTCTGTCAGAATACCATGCAATATGAGGTGTGAAGATTACCTTTGGGTGCTTCAAAAGCATCTCCTGATCCTTTCCCGGAGGTTCCTTTTCGAACACATCAAGTCCGGCACTGTGAATGGTATCTGAATTCAGTGCTTTTAGGAGATCTTTTTCACAAATTGTGGGTCCCCTGGAGGTATTAATGATTACCGGTTTATTTTGCATCTTAAGGAAAGCAGCCTCACATAGCAAATACTGTGTTTCATCCGTAAGATTGCAATGAAGACTGATTACATGGCTTTTATTGAGTAGTTCCGGAAGATCTGTCTTTTCAGCTTTGTTGGCCTGCATATATTCAGCTGTTTTGTACGGATCATATGCCACTGTTCTTTCAAATAGAGCAGAGGTTTTCCTTGAGAAATGACTGCCAATTCGACCTATCCCAATAATACCCAGGGTTTTATTATGCAACTCAAAAACTTCCTTTCGGGCAGGCTTCCCAAAGTTGAGAACACTGTTTCCCCCCAGGTTCCTGATACAGGAAAACATAAGGGCAATGGCATGGTCCGAAACCGAATGGTTTGCGTAGCCCTGCACATTGGCCACCCTTATCCCTTTGCTCGTGGCCGTTTCAATATCAATATTTTCATAGCCTGCCCCATAACGGACAATAGCCTTCAGATTGGGCATCTGATCCAGAGCCTCTTCATCAATGGAAGTTCCCCTTACCAGGATTCCCGCAGCTTCCCTGGCGAAATCGAGTTGCAGTTTTCTGTCCCTTGCCGGGCCATTGTATATGATCAGTTGATATCCATGTTCATGGAACAATTCGAGTTCGTAGTCATACGATTCATATCCGGTATCAATAACAGCTATACTCTTCATGCGTGTAAAAAATTCCTGGTTAAAAACTTGAATATCTGTATTTTCTGTGAAACACGCAAGGTCCTTTCGCAGATCAACACTTTTTCATGTATTTTGAGACGCTAAACGAAAACTTTCATTCGCAGAACAAAATGCGGGTTACCTCAATTGGCTATTTTTGGATGATTATCTTTTCGAACAAATAAAACGAAACATAAAAATGAATATTGCAGTTGCTCAATTTGAACCAAGAGACAGAGATAAGACTTATAATCTGTCCGTCATCGAAGAATTAACCAGGAAGGCCAAATCACAAGGCGCTGACCTGATTAGTTTTCATGAAATGTCAATCACTGCGTATACTTTCACACAGAATCTGACCCTGGCCCAAATAACAGAGCTGGCTGAAGTAGTGCCAGACGGGAACAGCACCCGGGAATTGATGAGAATATCGGATAAATATGATATTCCCATTCTCGCGGGTCTGGTAGAAAGGGAGAATGAAAAAATCTACAATACCTATGTATGTGTCTCAAACAATGAGCTGGTGGCGAAATACAGAAAAATACATCCCTTTATAAGTAAATATTTGTCAGCGGGAGATGAGTATGTTGTGTTTGATCTGCTTGGATGGAAATGTGGAATTTTGATATGTTACGACAACAATGTGATTGAAAATGTCAGAGCAACCTCTTTATTGGGAGCCGAGCTTATTTTCGCACCACATGTTACGTGTTGTACACCATCCGCAATGCCAGGAAGAGGTTATGTGGATGATAAGTTTTGGCAGAATAGAAATAATGACCCTGAATCGTTAAGATTGGAATTTGACGGACCAAAGGGAAGGGGATGGTTAATGAGGTGGCTTCCGGCCCGGGCTTACGATAATGGCGTTTACTATGCATTCACAAATCCAATTGGATATGATGGTGAACATCTAAAAAATGGAAACTCCATGGTTATTGATCCATACGGAGAAGTAATCTCTGAGATAAAATCATTTGACAATGATATAACAGTTGTGAAAATAGTAAAAGATAAAATTCCATTGTCAGGTGGTTACAGATACAAAAATGCCAGAAGACCAAAATTATATAAAGATATTATTGGTCAGGAGCATGAACCAGAAACCAAGCCCGTCTGGATGAATAAGAGTAAGTAGGTGGAGGAAAGATGATACGAAGAGCAATTATTCAAAGCGCAGGGTTAGCAGTATTGGTAGTCCTCTGTCTGACTGGTTCATCTGCTTGTAAAAGCGGAGAGGTTAGCAATCCTCCCAATATTCTTATTATCACCACAGATCAACAGCACGCACGCTTGATGAGCTGTGCCGGGGAGGAGTTTGTGAGTACTCCGAATATGGACAGACTTGCCGCTTCAGGGGTACGGTTTGAGAATGCCTATTGCGCAAATCCGGTATGTGTTCCCTCCCGCTACAGCATGATCACCGGGTATATGCCTCATGTTTTTGACGGGCTTGAATCGAATCGTAAAACCACAAATGTCAAACCGTTGGTAAACGATTATATTAATACTTCACCAATGGGGTGGATTTTCCGGAATGCAGGTTATGAGACCGTTTACGGTGGTAAGTTTCATGTGGAGGGCAGTTGGGGATTTACAGAAGAGAAAGAAAAAGTATTTGGATTCACTCCCCTGAGCGGGGATGCAAAGGAAATATTGGCTCAGGATTGCTCAGAGTTTTTCGAACGTGAGCACGACAGGCCGTTTTTGATGTGGGCTTCGTTTATTAATCCCCATGATATTTGCAATTTCCCTTTTATGGGCTATGCCGACATGGACCATCCATATACTCAGAAACTTCATAAGGGATTGCAAAACCTGCACCAACAGTTTCCTGATAAACCACTACCGCCATTACCGGGAAACTTTGAACCCACAGAAAATTACATTGACTGGATTGAACACTTCCAGCAGGGAGAAATTGATGGTACCGGTTTGAATGCTGTTTTTGGATCTCATGCGCACACATGGAGCAATGATCTGTGGCAGGAGTACCGCTGGGCATATCGCAGGTATATGGAAGATGTTGATGCTCAGGTAGGAATACTCCTTGACGGATTGCGTGAGGCCGGATTGGAAGAGAATACGGTCATTGTTTTTACCAGCGATCATGGCGATCACGACGGGGCGCACCGACTGACCATGAAAAGATCATTTTATGAAGAATCTGTTAATATCCCCCTGATTGTATGCGGACCAGGAGTTAAGAACAGTGGTTCTGTCAATACAACCGGACTGATAAGCAACGGGATTGATCTTATTCCTACCCTATGCGATTATGCAGGTATTGAAGTTCCCGAAGGTTTAGAAGGAGAAAGCTTTAAGGGATTGGTGGAAGGGTTGGATAACTGGCAGAGAGATTATGTTGTTTCGCAGACCAATACGGGCAGGATGCTGAGAACGGCTCAATACAAATACACTGTCTATTTCAAAGATGGAAACTCCGGGGAGCAGTTGTTTGAAATGGAAAATGACAGGAATGAGATGAATAATCTTGCGAATGATGCCAGGTACGGGGATATACTTCAAGAGCATCGGGATAAACTGAAGCATTGGCTCATTGAAAACAGGGATACCAGGGGATTAAGATACCTGGCGGGTATTTAATGCAGAAACTATGGGACCAGGAAATCGACAATTCAAAGGATTGAAATCAATAGTTACAAAGGGAATCCTTACAGCTGGCTTATTGAACATTTTGTTTCTGGCATCTGCGCAAGATCCCACTGCCAGTACTGTCAACTCGCACCCGATTCCTATTATTCATACATCGGACCTGTTTCATCCACCATACGATCCGGATGATCAGGTGGATCTGGGCTGTTTGTATGCGCTCCCTGAACTGGATGTACTGGCTATTATTATAGATTATCACCGAGATAATTCTGATCTGCATATGTATGAGCCTGCATTTGGAATGATCACCCAGTTGAACTGGATGACAGGCAAAGCAGTCCCTGCTGCAGTGGGTCCCAATACAAAATTGCGCACTCCTGAAGATGATGGGGAACATTTCAGCCTACGGAATCAGGCCGGGATCAAATTGTTGATAGATAAACTGAAATCTGTAAATGAACCGGTTTATATCAGTATCGTAGGTTCAAGCCGGACAGTGGCTGCAGCCTTCAACAGGGAACCGGAACTATTCAGAAAGAAAGTTCGTGCCATTCTGCTGGTTGCCGGATATGATATCCGGGAAAAGGGAGACAAACTTGATACCAACAGCAATTTCGATCCCAATGCTTTTGTTGCAATCATGCGAAGTGGCCTTCCGATTCGTTGGTTCCCACCCGGGGCATGGGGAAAAATGCTTGGGGGTGCGGATATATATGATCTTGATGCCGTTGCTAAAGTCAGGGCTCCTCATGCAGCCAAATTCATCGTTCCCCATACTACGCTTTTTGACCAACTTCCAAAAATGGTGCATGCCTGGCTGATGTATGGCTTTACAGGTAATCAAAGGGGCGATATTATTCGGACACTTCATGAAGAGTGGTATGCAGGTATGTGGTGGGGTGTTGTGAAAGGGGGTCTGCGTCCATTATCCAGCATCCCTGCAATAGTTATGGCTGCTGAACGTAAGCTGGTCAGGACAGACGAGGGATGGCGGTTTGTTCCTCAGGACAGCGTTCCGGAAGGAGCAGAGTGTTTGAAGCTGGACTTTATCCCTGTTGAGGTTCAGGTGGACGATGATGCCCATACAAGCTGGAAGCCTGTGAAAAAGAGCAATATCCTTTTGTTTGACCGCGAACCGGACCAGGGATTATACAATAAAGCCATGGGTGAAGGGGTAAATGGACTGTTAAGGGACATTCCGCTTGAAGATTCATCACAAAAATTCAATTGATGACGAGGAAATATTTCATATCAATTCGGCTAATCATAATGATTGCCATTTGCTGGACTTGTGCTGTTTCTTCGAATAAAGCACAGGCCCAACCAGTCTGGAAAATAAAGACAGGTGATTTCCAGCAGCTCCAAAATACTTTTGAGCAACCGCCGCTGTGGTATGCCCCGCATACTTTCTGGTTCTGGGATGCCCCCATTGATGAGCCCCAAACCACGGAAATGGCAAAGCAAATGAGCCGGCAACGCTTAAATCCTGGTTATACACATGCCCGCAGGGGATTGCCAAAAGATCAATGGCTCTCGGAAGAGTGGTTTGATGCTTTTGGGAAAGCACTGGATGAAGCAAAAAAGGCAGGGACAACCCTCGGATACAATGACGAATACCTGTGGCCCAGTGGACAGGCTGTAGGAAGGGTTCTCGAATCCCATCCCGAATTGAAGGCTGTTTCCTTAAAATACCATAGAAAAGCTGTGGAGGGAGAGTCGGTGGTGGAAGTTCCTGAATCGAAATTCTCAGTGGCAGCCAGACTGAATGAAAAGGATCAGATTATTGCAAATACCTTAAGCGTCATTGGTTCGGGGCAGGCTTTTCAATGGGAGGTGCCAGCGGGGAAATGGGCGATTTATATATACGAGACCTACCACCATGCAGGTATAGACGGAGGTTTGGTTAATTACCTGGACCCCGGATTAATGGATGTTTTTATACCCATTGCCCATGAATCATACGAGTCAAGGTTTAAGGATGATATGGGCAGATCCATACCGGGAGTATTTGTGGATAATGAAGGGGACTTTGGGTGGAAAATGGCCTGGTCTGAATATCTTCCGTCCCGTTATCAAGAGATGAAAAACAGGGATATCAGGACATGGATGCCTCTGCTTACTTATGAAGATGATGAAGGTCTTTGGGCCAAAGCAAGATACGATTGGTTTGATGTAGTTTCAGATATCTATTGTAACCATTTTATTGGTCGTCTGAGCAACTGGCTGGAAGAGAGAGAGATGTATTATATAACCAACTTATGGGAAGAGTCCTTAATGTTAATTACAAAGTCAGTTGGAGATTTGATGAGGGCGCAAAGATCAGTAACGCTTCCAGGAAATGATGCCATCGATATGCGCGCTCAAAGTGTGCATGATTTTAAAGAGACTCAGTCGGTTTGTGAGTTTGAAGATCGTCCTTTCATGTGTGAGATTATGGGTGTCAGAGGCTGGGGTCAGACACCGGAAGAGATGAAAAGAACTGTTAATCTTGTTACAGCCTGGGGTGTGAATCACATCGTAGCTCATGGAATATATAACAACCGTAAACTAACATCCATTCCTTATCCGCCGGACTGGTATAATGAGAATCCATATTTTGAATACCTGAACCTCTGGACCGATTTCTCACGCAGGGCCTCGTATGTGAACCGGCAGGGAAAATTAATTGCTGATGTGCTGTTGATTAATCCCCTGGAGAGCATCTGGGCACTATCCGATAGCTATTTCAGAGAACCAAAACCAGGTGCCAATGACGAGGGAAGACAGATTCACCAGGCCTCCAGTGCATGGAACCCCAAAGTGTTTGAAATTGATAGGACCTATTCAGACGCAATGGAAACACTGACAACCTCGAATATTGACTATTTGATAGCAGATCGACATTATATGGAGACTGCTGTGATTGATAAACTGACAAATGACGCATCTGGTTCAAAGAATAAATTAAGAATTGGTGATCACTCTTTTTCAGCGGTGATTCTGCCTCCTTCATATATTATTTCGCGGGTTACTGCACAGAAAGTTCTGGATTTTGCCAGGGCAGGAGGGACTGTAGTCTTGCTCGGTGATCTTCCTGAGGGTTCACCCGAAAAGGGAGCCTTTGACAGCCTTGTAATTGAGCAAATGCATGAACTAATAAGTCTGCCTCAGGTAATCAACCTGGCAGATGAAACCGAAAAGATGGACCTTTTACCTGAAGTGCTGGATAAGCAGATTTCCCCTCAATTCAGAAAGGTTGCCGGCGATCTGAACCTGGTATTCTCCCATCGGGATATCGATGGAAATGATTTTTACTGGATCGCAAGCAGAAGTGATCATTCCGGGGCCTGTACCTTAAGTCTTCGTGATGGTGAAGGTCGCGCTGAGATCTGGGATTGCGAAACAGGGGAGGTTTTACCCGTTGAATATGAAAAATCAGAGTCCCGAAATCTTGTGAGGCTGGAACTGCAACCTTACCAGGCATACTGGTTGGTATTTAACTCCAATGAAGAACCTTATCATCGACCAGGTACAGGAACGCAAACCAGGGAAATATTACTGGATGATGCTCCCTGGCAGATGTCACTTCCCAAGTCAGATATTGTGAAAGTTTCTACTGCACAAATATTGGTTTCACCCAATGAGCATATTGATGAAGATTTCCTGAACATTCCCGAAGATGAATGGGCATGGCAAAAAATACTTGGCGAGGTAAAGATCACTGAGCCATGGCAGGCTGATATGTTTTATATCCCTGAACCAAAGACCACTTTATATTACAGGTACAGTTTTGTGATAAAAGATAATCCTGAACTGGGATTCCTGAATGTTTCTGCAGATGATATTGTGACACTCTGGGTAAATGGGAATAAACTGACTGAAGGTGAGAACTCGAAAGTATGGTTTAAGACCGATACATACCCAATTGGGAAATACTTAAGAGAAGGGAAAAACACAATTGCAGTGGAGGTGATTAATACAGGAGGTCCAGGTTCTTTTATGGTACAGGGGCGTTATAAAACCAAGAATGGGGAGATAGGAAGAATGAAAACCAATCCGGAATGGAAGGAATTGGGGACAAAAGAGGAAGGATGGTATAAGCAAGATTATAATGATGATTCCTGGAATAGGCCTTCTTTGGCAACAGAGAAAATCTACAAGGAGCGCATTGAACTATTCGACAATCCAAAAAAGAGCATTGGTCCGAAAGAGTATCTCTGGTGGAAATTATTTGTACCACCCGGAGCAGTTGAAGTAAATATGCCGGAGATATCAGAAGAGTCAGTGGTCTTCAGCAACAGCGACCAACTCTCTCTACATAATTCAATTGTACATATTCCGGCAGGAGCAAAACAGATATTTGTCAGGCATGATCCAAAACAAAATCCCGGATTCCTGACCTCTCCGCTTGAGTTTAGCTGCACCGGCAAATCCCGGGGAGCCATCGGGTCCTGGTTCAATTATGGATTACATAAGTTCTCGGGTGTTGTCGATTATGAAACAACTTTTCATCTCGATCAGACATTTGAGGATGTCATTCTTGACCTGGGCCGGGTATCTTATTTAGCTGAAGTCTGGATTAACGGGAATAATGCGGGATCCCGGTTATGGAGGCCATTTACATTTGATATTTCTGATTTTGTAAAAGAGGGGGAGAATGAGATACGCATCAGGGTAGGGAATCTTGTGGTCAATGAAATGAGCCTGATTCATGATGTGGAAGAATCCATAAATTTTTGGGGAAGAACCGGAATTCCGCTTTTAAAGGATCTTGATGCAGGCCTCTTCGGACCGGTTAAAATAAGCATTAAAGAAAAGCATCCTGTTGAATTACTGTTGTGTGGTAAGCAGGAGGTTTCAATTATTCGATTTGAGGATAAAGCAGACACCGTATATGAGAAAGTTTGGAGCTGGTATGCTGATGATGCTCTCAATTTCCCTGATAGTCTGGTCGAGGTATTTTACGCTACGGATGAGTGCAAATCAGTCAACCATGGAAAACAGGTATTGATAACCGCATCATGGAGGGGAGGAGCTGCTCT
>JAOZUK010000128.1 GCA_029938715.1 Bacteroidales bacterium
AGCTCGGCAACCGCATTGGAGTTCTGTCCGGGTGTATTCATCACAACCACACCTTTCTCTGTAGCTGCATCCAGGTCCACGTTGTCATATCCGGCCCCGGCCCTGACTACTATTTTCAGGTTATCAGCCGCTTCCAGAACCTCTCTGTCAACCTTATCACTCCTGATAATCATTGCATCTGCATCTGCTACGGCAGCCACCAGGTCCGACTGTTCGGGATACTTTGACAATACTTCAACTTTATAACCTGCTTCCTGAAATATACTTTTCACCGCTTCCACCGCTTCAGCAGAGAAGGGTTTTACTGTTGCTATTAGAACTTTAGCCATTTTTTTGTGGTTGTTTATGGATTACAAACTCTTTTCAAAATCTTTCATGGTATCGATCAGTGCTTCAACAGAAGACTTGGGCATGGCATTGTATATGGAAGCCCTGAAGCCACCTACCGACCGGTGTCCTTTAATCCCGGACATGCCGCGACCGATAGCAAAAGCAAGGAAGTCGGCCTCTTTCTCCTTATATTCATCTTTCATTACGAAGGTGACATTCATAATGGAGCGGTCAGCCTCATCCCCGATGCCCGAAGTAAAGACGGAGTTCCGTTCAATCTCATCATAGAGCATTCCTGCCTTCTCCATATTAAGCTTATACATGGCAGCTACTCCGCCCTGCTCCTTATACCAGCGAAGGGTGTGCATGGCTGCATAGATGGATACGCAAGGAGGGGTATTGAACATGGACCCCTTATCAATGTGTGTGCGATAATCGAGCATGGTTGGAATGGCTCGGTCCATATTTCCCAGTATATCATCCTTAACGATCACAAACGTAACCCCTGCTGGAGCAAGATTCTTTTGTGCACCTCCATAGATAAGAGCATACTTGGAAACATCCACAGGCCGACTGAAAATATCCGATGACATATCGGCCACCAGATTTACAGGACTATCCATATCTTCCTTGATTTCGGTACCATAAATGGTATTGTTGGTGGTAATATGGAAATAATCTACATCTGAAGGTATTGCATAACCCTTGGGAATATATGAATAAGTGGTATCTTTTGAGGAGGCTACCACATCTACATCACCAAATAGCTTTGCCTCTTTCACCGCTTTATTGGCCCATGCACCTGTATCCAGGTAGGCTGCTTTTGTTTTCAGAAGATTGTAAGGTATCATACAAAACTGCATGCTGGCTCCCCCCTGTAACAACAAAACACTGTAACCGGTAGGTATATCGAGCAACTCAACAAAAAGCTGCTGAGTTTCGTCCATGATGGCCATAAAGTCCTTGCTTCGGTGCGAGATCTCCATGACCGAAAGTCCCGAGTTATTCAAATCCATAATGCCATCGGCAGTGTTCTTAATGGTGTATGGGGAAAGAATGGAGGGGCCTGCAGAAAAATTATGTTTTTTCATTCGATGAAGTTTTTAGTGTATAAAATCAGGTGTTGTTATTTCAATAACAAATAAAATTACATTTAATAGAATTGCCAACCAAGTATTGTGAATAACTTATAGATAATAGTTATTTTCTCACTTTTACTTAATATCTCTAAGCGGTACAAGGTAATTTTCTTCCAGTACCGGAATCAGGTCAGTCGTGTCAAATTCATGACAGTATGCAATCACATCGTCCAGGTTATTGGCTTTTAGCCTGTGTCTCTGTGCCACTTTTTTAATGTATCCCATCATATCCCCTTTAGCCGCGTCATAGAGGTCCATGGCACCAAGGGTGGCATCACAAATGGTGCCGTAATCATGGTCCTTAAGAACCAGTTCTGATAATGCCCCGGCAAACAGTGTATCTTCCAGGTTAAACTTATTCTTCCATCCTGCACACAGAACCAGCAAATCCTTCCCTGATCCCTTGATATATTCTGCCAGGGCATTGATGTTCAGATAAGCCCCTATGAGTACCTGGCTGCCGCTGGATGCCAGTTGGATGGCATTGGTTCCGTTTGTTGTACTGTAAACGATCTGCTTCCCACCTACCCTTTCGGGTGTAAAGTTATAGGGAGAATTTCCAAAGTCGGCAAAATCTCTTACAATGCCATCTCTTTCAGCGGCTACCATGTACCCCCTGTTCTTATAATCCCTGGCCTCTTCCAGGGTTCCCACTGGTATGATCCGTTCCACCCCATTCATGAATGCGGAGACAATTGCAGAACTTGCTCTTAGTACATCTGTAACTACAACTACCGCGTTGGGGTTTTCATAATAGGGAAATAGGGCAGGAGAATAACATACCTCTATCTTTTGCTTTGCCATTGTCCTATGCTTATACTTGATTCTTATAAAATGGGGGTCTGACTATCCGGGCAGGAATTTGCTTGTTTCTAATCCCAATCAGGATCTCGTTTCCATTTGAAGCAAATGGAAGCTCAACCATTCCCATTCCAATGCCTTTATTTAACATGGGAGAGAGCGTGCCCGATGTTACTTCGCCAACGGTTTCACCGTCACCATTCAGGATGGGATAGTTCTGGCGGGGGATCCCCCTTTCCAGTAATTCAAATCCCACAAGTCGCTTTTTGACTCCCTCTGCCTTCTGTCGCTCCATATAAGACCGGTTGATAAAGTCGTTACCTTCCACAAATTTCGTGATCCAGCCCAGGCCGGCTTCCAGTGGTGAAGTGGTATCAGTGATGTCATTTCCGTAGAGACAGTATCCCATTTCCAGCCTGAGTGTATCCCGGGCTGCCAGTCCGGCTGGTTCCAATCCAAACTCTTTTCCAGCCTTCAGAAGTTGTTCCCAGACCCGGGCCCCATCCTCATTATGGAGATAGAGTTCAAATCCCCCGGCACCTGTATAACCCGAGTTGCTTATAATTGCTTCTTCTGCACCTGCAAACTCCGCGGTAACAAAATTGTAATAGGAAATGGATGATAGGTCTATGGGGGTAAGTGTCTGAAGAAGTGCTACTGCTTTTGGGCCCTGCACTGCCAGCTGAGAGATCCGGTCTGACGCATTATCTATTGAAGCGCCATTTATGTTCTGTTTTGTAATCCAGTTGTAATCCTTCTCAATATTAGAAGCGTTGACTACCAGCAGGTACCTCTCATCCTCATAGCGGTAGATCAGCAGATCATCAATAATGCCGCCTTCTTCATTGGGGAAACAGGTATATTGAATTTTTCCCGGATCCAGTTTGGACACATCATTGGAAGTAAGCCGTTGTACCAGTTCAAATGCTTTTGGCCCCTTGATCCAGATTTCACCCATATGTGAAACATCAAAGACGCCTGCATTCTTTCTAACGTTGATATGTTCCTGCCGAACACCGCTGTATTCAACTGGCATCTCAAAACCTGCAAAAGGGACCATCCTGGCTCCCAGTGCCACATGATGATCGTAAAATACCGTTCTGTTCATACCGACAAAAGTAATACTTTCCGGCAGGATAGAAATTGTTAAATAACAGGTATCTATTTGGATATTACCTTGAACTCAACCCGCCGATTCTGACTTCGTCCTTCTGTAGTATCATTAGATTCAACAGGCTGACTATCAGCATATCCCTGGGATACTAGCATATCCGGGGAGATCCCTCGTCCCACCAGGTAATCCACCACCGCTTTGGCCCGGTCTCTGGATAACCTTTGATTGATTCGAAGGGACCCGGTATTGTCGGTGTGTCCGGATATTTCCAGTTTCATACCTGGATTGTTTTCGAGGAATCGAAATACCTGATCCAGCTCATCATTAGATTCAGCCATTAGCACAGCCTTACCCGTTTGAAAAAAGATGTTATCGAGTACCACCTTGGTGCCCACTTCAACTTCCTGCAGGTAAAAGTCCCGCTCCAGTATTTGATCACTATTTTCCAAACTCAGATCCAGAATATCGAGGAAATAGAGATACCCCGGTGCTATAATTTCCACTCCATACACCTTTGCTCCCGGTAATTTGGCCGTATATTCTCCGGTTATTGAATCGGAAGCAACTGACGCATCCACTCTTCCGTTTAATGGATCAGTAAAGACAATTCTGGATCCAATGGGTATATGCTCACCTATGGTGTCCATCACCACACCTTTTAATACAAATGTGCTATCAAGGGTCCTAACCATCGGCAGGGTCAAAAATCCGGTTTTCGTCGGCCCGGGGCCAGCAACAAGCTGCTCCATGGTTTTGAATACCAGCTCCTTTTCCGCGCCCAGATAGATCACCTTATAAATATCCTTGGATCCCAATCCACCCTCTCGGATGGTGGAGTAATAGCCCTGGGATCCGCTCTGATCGGTGATGAAAAATACTTCATCATCTGGCGTGTTAACGGGATAACCAAGGTTAACCGGGGCTGACCAGGAACCATCATCCTTTCTCTCGGAACGGAAAATATCAAATCCTCCCATGGTGTTATGACCTTTGGATGCGAAGTAGAGGTTCATACCGTCAGGCGTTATAAACACTCCCTCCTCATCGTAAGGGGTGTTGATGGCATTGCCGGCGTTCACAGGATCGCTCCACTTGCCTTTGCTGTTGAGCTTTGAAACCAGGATATCTTTCCCCCCAAGGGTTAATTCCTTGTTCATGGAAACAAAGTAGAGTTCGGTCATATCAGAGGAGAGCGATGCAGAGGTCTCTCCCTGCTTACTGGCAAGTTTCCCTTTAAAACCTTTTGGTTTTGACCACCTCATTTTTTCCTGGTCATATTCAGCTATCTGTATATGCCCACCACCAATATGTCCTTTGTAAATGACCGCCCTGTTTCCATCAGGTGCGATGGTCACCAGTGCATCGTTATTGGGTGAATTAAACGGTTTTCCTAACCTGATGGCCTGGCTGAAAGTCCCCTTTGAAAAGGAGGAGCTGTAGATATCCTCATTGTATTTATTATCGATTTCGTTTCGCTTTGATTTCTCAAAGGGACGTCTTGAGGTAAAATAGAGGGCCGTATCCCCATTGGCAAATACTGGGTTGTAATCATCATATTTGGAGTTTATGGATTCGCCCAGGTTTTTAAGTATAACCCGTACCGGATTCAGCTCCATCTTTCTTCCATTTTCGCATTCTACAATGCGCTTGTTTAGTACTGCCTGATAAACTTCCTGATCTTCAGAACCAAGAACTTCCATATGCAATTTATAATGCTTGACGGCTTTATCGAATTCAAGTACCAGCTGGTAGGATTCACCCAGCAAAAGGTTGATGTCCTTACTCACCTCATGATCCAGGGTGTATGCTTTCAAGAAGTAATCAATTGCCCTGTACTTATCATCGGTAAAGAGGTAGCAGACCCCCAGCTTATAGTTTAACTGGGGATTTTCCGGATTATACTGATTCGCGAAAAGATAGTGATCTCTGGCTATGTCATAGGTGCCTTTTCCTGCTTTATAGTTCTTATCTCCTTCTTTGATGCTGCTCCAGGCCTCCTTAAATCCGATATCGATCCCGGTCTTAAAATCCCCTCTGGCAATTTTCACATTCTCCTGAGACCATAGATTGGAACTCAGAAAAAGTAAAAACAGACAACTATTAAACCATCTGGATGCCATAGGTATCAAAGATTTTTACACTCATTTAAATAGGCTTCAGCTTGCTCTGCACCAAGTTCCTTTGCCCTGTTCCAATCATTGCAGGCTCCATTTATGTCTCCTGACAGTTCTCGAATTAATCCCCTGTTCAGGTAGAGCATGGCATCTTCGGGGCTATCCTCGAGGATTCCATCCAGCAATTCAAGAGCCGGTAATACCTGGTCCTGCCTGGCAAGAAGAGATGCCTTATTTAGCAATGCATCTGTAAGTTCTGCATCCAGGGCAAGGGCTGCATTGAAATCCAACATGGCGCCTTCCAACTCTCCCAGATAATACCTTGCATATCCCCTGTTACTTAAAGAAATAGCAAGATCGGGGTCCTGTTCCAGAGCCTTGTTAAAATCAGCGATGGCTCCTTCATAATCACCCAGAAGAATCTTCACCGAACCCCTGTTATTATAGGCCAGGGGAAATACGGGTTGATTAGTAATGGCTGTTTGGTAATCAAAGTGTGCCTCCTGCAAATCTCCGCTTCTTTTCTTAATCCCGGCACGTTCATGATATGCCTGAGCAAAGTCTTCCTTCAGATCAATGGCCGCACTAAAGTCATCCAGGGCCAGTTGATCCTGCTCCTCTCTTAACCTGGTAAGCCCTCTGAAGTAATAGGCCCATGGACTATGAAAACCATTGGAAATAGCTGCATTGAATTGAACTGTATCGGTCCCGATGGTATCGCTTTCGAATAAGATATACCCCTTATAAAAGTAAGCCTCCCCCAGGGTTGGATCATATTCAATGGCCTGATTCAAATCGGCCATGGCATCCTCTTCCAATCCCCACTCAATAAATATCCTTCCCCTTTGCAGATAAGCTTGGGAAAATGCGCTATCCAGGGCAAGACACTGTGTAAGTTTTGAAGCCGCCAGCTCATATTGCTCCTGCATAATGAAGGTGATCGCCTCATTCAGTGCTCTGTCGCGCTGCCTTTTTTCACTAAAAGCCAGTTGTCCCAATACAACCTGTAACGAAACAGATCCAATAGCAATGAATAATAGTATTTTTCTCATTTCTTCCGACTGGGGATAAAAAAATAGTAAACTGTTTTATTTCTAAAAATAAAATAAATAATTTTAGTGACTTAATGAAGTTTTCAACCTAGCATAGCATCAGCATGATTACAGACCTGGATTATTTAAAGACAATGTCGGGCGGGGATGCAAAATTTATCCGCGAAATGATTGACCTGTTTCGCGAACAAGTCAATGAATACAAAGAACTTATGCCTGAATTGCTGCGCAAAAAAGACTACGACAGTCTTTCGAAGATGGCCCATAAAGCGAAATCGTCGGTTGCAGTTATGGGAATGAAACATGTATCAAACCAGCTCAAAGACCTTGAGATACTGGCACATAAGGGAGAAGAGGTGGATCGATACGAAACTCTCGTTGATGAATTTCTTCAACAGAGTGAACTTGCACTACTGGAACTTGAAAAATCATATTCCTAAAGAACAACAATTATGCTCGAAACTGAATTTATTGATGACCTTATTGTAGTATGGTTAAAGGAAACCGATCGTTTGAATGCCCCCATTTCGGAGCCTGTGAAAGAAGGTCTGCTGGAATTATTCAACAAACCAGGCAACCGGGTCATATTCGACCTTCGGGGAATTAAATTTATTGATAGTTCGGGTTTCGGCATTTTTCTTTCTGCCATGAAAGCTGCCAATAACAATGTAGGGCAGTTCAAAATATGTAATGTGACCAATGAAGTAATGGAACTCTTCAAATTACTGCAACTTCATCATGTTTTCGAGATTTATGACAAACTTGATGCTTGTATTGCAAGTTTCAATGGATAATTTTTTCTATTTTTGAGCCAAATTTTAAGACTATAGATATGCAACGTTTGATCGTATGGGTACTGTTTGCAATGCTGTTTGGATCCTGTAGCCAGTCAGGTAAACAAGAAGAGACAACCGCTGAGGAATCTCAAACAGAACAGATTGTAAAAGCAACCATTCAGGAGTTACTGGCTCAGCCAGCAGATTATAATGGCAAAGAGGTTGCAATTTCAGGCATGGTTACTCATGTGTGTAAGCATGGTGGCCAGAAGTGTTTTGTACTGGCTGACGATGGGGAAACCCAGATCCGGATTGTACCGGCTGGTGACATCGATGAATTCAAGATCGACCTTGAAGGATCCACGGTTGCATTTAAAGGTACCTTTAAGGTATTGAATCCCGTTCAGGCCGAGGCGCTTGAAGCTGACCACGATTCCAAGGAGCACCACGAAACAGAGATGTCTCACTCACAAGCCGAAAAAGCTGATTACTTTATTGAGGCTGTAGATTTCAAAGAGCTTACCCAGTAGGCCTTATGAAATGGCGTAAATGGAACCGGTGGATTCACCGGGAACTGGGATACCTGTTTTTTGGGATGAGTATTATCTATGGCATTTCCGGAATTGCACTGAATCATGGAGTGGCAAGACACTGGAATCCTGGCATTATAACACGCTCAGTATCATATGATTATAATCGATCTATTACAAAGACCGATGTAACCCGCGAAGTTATTGAAGAGATCCTGGAAATTACAGGGGAGAAGAATAGTTTTAAACAGTACTACTTTCCAACTTCCGACGATCTGATGATATACCTGAAAGGCGGACATATTAATGTGCATATGCCTTCGGGAACAATCTCAGTGACCAGGGTAAGAAACCGACCGGTTTTTAATGAAGTAAATTACCTGCATTACAACAAACCAAAGAAACTCTGGACCTGGTTTTCCGATCTTTTTGCGCTCGGACTGGTGCTTATGGCCATTTCCGGATTGTTCCTGGTTAAAGGTAAAAAAGGGATTACCGGCCGGGGTGGATTAACCACACTTATTGGAATTTTTATCCCCCTGATTTTCCTTGCTATCTACCTCTGGTTTTAAGCCTTTCGGTATTTAAAACCTATTCAGATTAAATACGTATATAATGCTTACCATGGTTTCTGTTGATTAATTCAACCCTCAAATGAGTGATGAGATTCTGAAAGCGTTAATGCAACTATTTGCTATAATTTCGCGCCCCGGGAGTGATGCTTCGGAGCGGCGATTAATAGTGGAATCTTTCCTTAACAGACAGTTGAACCAAGAGCTGGTTGATACCTACCTGGAAGTATTTGATATTTACTTCAGACAGGTAATGGAAGAGGACGCACAGGTGATCAAAAAGGAGAGGCTTCTTGCCAAACGCAGCGTCAGAGTGCTTAAAATTTGTACCGCCATTAATGAAGAGCTGGCACAACCCCAGAAGATCATTGTGATTTTCCTGCTGGTTGAATTTATTAAATCAGAGACTCAGCAGGCCACCGGGCAGGAAATCGAGTTCATTACCACAGTGGCCGACACCTTTAATATTCCTGAAGATGACTTTGAAGCGATCAGAGTTTTCGTACTAACCGATGGACAACTGAAGGACCATGCAGAATACCTGGTGGTAGACCATGTGAAGGAAAGGTCACCCGGAAAGGAGATCAAACACATATACAGAGAAAACCTCATTGGACAGATCCGTTTTATTCATGTTTACTCCACCAACCTCTACTTTGTCAAGTATGTGGGACAGGCCGAACTCTATATGAATGGGCAACTGTTGGAACCTCTGAAAGCTTACCCATTTGATACGGGCTCATCCCTTAGGAATCAACAGATTGCACCCGTTTACTACAGTGATATCGGCTCCCTCTTTGTGGGTGATTCTGTGAAATCGAGGATTGTTTTCGAAGCCATTCACCTCAAATACAGATTTAAGAGTGGAGATGTAGGGCTGCATGATGTGAGCTTCACAGAACAATCGGGCAGAATGGTGGGAATTATGGGTTCAAGCGGTGCAGGAAAATCGACTCTGCTCAATGTTCTTAACGGAGCGAATCCACCCTCCGAAGGCAAGGTCCTGATTAACGGAGTTGATATACACAGCGGAGATCCTATCATTGAGGGGATGGTTGGTTTTGTTTCTCAAGACGACCTTTTAATCGAGGAACTCTCTGTTTACCAGAACCTCTATTACAATGCCAAGCTCTGTTTTGATAACTACACAGAAAAACAGCTGGTAGAGACTGTCCACAGGGTCCTGAGAAACCTTGGCCTCTTTGAGATCCGCGATATCCAGGTCGGTTCTCCGCTGAATAAGAAGATTAGTGGAGGCCAGCGAAAAAGGCTCAATATCGCCCTGGAGCTCATACGCGAACCTGCCGTCCTCTTCCTTGATGAACCCACATCTGGTCTTTCCAGCCGGGATAGTGAAAATATTCTTGACCTACTCAAAGATCTTACCTTCAGAGGGAAACTGGTATTTGTTGTGATCCACCAACCCTCCTCAGACATTTTTAAGATGTTTGACAGACTGCTCATCCTGGATACAGGGGGATACCTTATTTACAATGGAAATCCAATCGATTCCATCATGTATTTTAAGTCGAGGGTACAGGCAGCCGACTGGAATGAGAGTGAGTGTGCCACCTGCGGGAATGTGAATCCGGAACAGGTGTTCAATATAGTGGAAACCAGCGTATTGGATGAGTACGGCAAGCTCACTCACACCCGAAAAGTATCACCAAAAGAGTGGAGTAAGCACTTTCGAAAGTATTACAAAGAGGCTCGGAGGGAGAAAGCAAATAAAAAAGAGCTTCCAGAGATCTCATTTAAGATCCCCGGAAAGCTAAAGCAGTTTGGTGTTTTTATCAAGCGGGATATCCTTAAGAAACTGAGCGATACTCAGTACCTGGTTATCAATTTTATGGAAGCCCCTTTCCTTGCCTTCCTGCTTGCTTTCATTGTTCGGTATTTCGATCCGGATGTCTCCAATGAATTCAGTTATACATTGTCAGAGAACAGCAACCTTCCTGTTTATATTTTCATGTCGGTCATTGTAGCTGTCTTTATGGGCCTTACCGTAAGTGCAGAAGAGATTATCAAGGACCGCAAGATATTGAAACGGGAAGCATTCCTGAACCTTAGCTGGTCCAGCTATCTGCTTTCAAAAGTGGCTGTTCAGTTTATGTTATCAGCCATACAGGCGCTCACATTTGTGGCTATAGGCAACACCATTATGGAAATCCGGGGAATGTATTTTGAATACTGGCTGGTACTCTTCTCGGCGTGGGCCATGGCTAATGTAATGGGCCTGCTTATCTCTGACAGTTTCAAAACCGTGGTAACCATCTATATCCTGATTCCATTCCTGATCATTCCCCAGATTATTCTGAGCGGTATCATTGTAAAGTATGAGAATCTGAATCCTCAGGTATCCTCTCCCAAGCGCATCCCATTTTACGGTGAGATTATTACTACGAAATGGGCCTATGAAGCGTTGGCTACTTATCAGTTTATGGAAAACGACTACCAGAAAATATTTTATGACTGGGATAAGCTAAAAAGCAATGCCAACATGAAAGCCAACCTTCATCTGACAGAGCTGCTGAACAAACTGACTTTCATAGAGCGGAACCTGGATAATAAAGAAGAGGCCCAGATGATAGAATACAACCTGGGTACACTTCAGATCGAGATCAGAGATGAATACGATGAAAGAATAATCATGCATGGCTACTACGATGCAACGCCCACCTATTCGATGAAGTATTTAGATCAACTCACTCCTGAAGCTATTAACAGAGAGATCCTGGACTATACCCGGGAGTATCTGCAAACTCTGAAGAATTTCTATTCAAAGACATTTAAGGGCGCTGTCACCGAAATCAATAAGATCATTGGGTCCTTTGACCTTGCAGAGCTGAGTGAACTGGAGCGAAATCACTCCAACAAAAGCCTGGAAGAGTTCGTCACCAACAACAAATCTTTTGATTACTTTACAGAGATAAAAGGGGACATGATACAGAAAAGGGATCCCATCTACCTTGATCCCACCCACAGGTTTGTAAAAGCCCATTTTTATGCTCCCCGTAAGATGATTGCAGGAGTTTTTATACCAACCATATGGGTCAATATCATGGTCATATGGGTGATGACTTTATGTCTCTATATCCTACTCTATTTCAGGGTTCTGAAAGGGCTTCTGGATATCCTGGAACGAACCACCCCCAAAAAGAAATCATATTAGCAGCCACCATCCACTTTTTACTTTACACTTTATACTTTCCACTTT
>JAOZUK010000367.1 GCA_029938715.1 Bacteroidales bacterium
GTGGGTCCGCTGGCATTGCACTTAACTTCGGTACCGTCAACGGTGGCTACAGGTCCAAGTTCCGGAGCAATAGGAGCCACATTTGTAAGGAATTCCATAAAGCGGCCCACGCCCATGTTGTTTTTTGCCGACATACAGAAGACAGGGAACATACCGCGGGCAATCACACCTGCAGTAATACCGGTCCTCATCTCATCTTCGGTAAGACCGTCGTTCTCGAAAAAGAGCTCCATCAGCGCCTCGTCATTCTCAGCCGCCTTTTCAATCAACTCGTTACGGAGCTCATCGGCACGATTCATTTCTGAATCAGGTACATCAATGATTTCAGGTTTGCCACCTTCTTTTGGGTACTTGAAAAGCTTGAAAAGGATGATATCGACGATGGAGTCAAAGCCGGGACCTGCATTAACAGGATACTGCGCCAGCACTGCGTTCGTTCCTAAACTCTCCTTGATGGTTTCAAATGCCTTCTCAAAGTTTGCATGGTCGTGGTCACACTTGTTCACTACCACGATCGCTGGTTTATTAAATTTACTCAACCAACGGCTGTGAATCTCAGTACCTACCTCAACCCCATGCTGGGCGTTAACGACGATTACTCCTGTATCGGCAACGTGCATACTTGAGATAGTCCCCCCCACAAAATCGTCTGCTCCGGGGACATCCAGAATGTTGATCTTCTTTCCATTGTACTCGACGTGCATGATGCTTGAGTACATGGAGGTCTGATTCTCCTGTTCAATCTGATTGTAGTCAGAGACCGTATTCTTATGATCCACGTCGCCTCTGCGGTCGAGGGCCCCACCTTCGAAAAGCATGGACTCCACAAGTGTGGTTTTACCTGACCCGGAGTTGCCGAGCAGGACAATGTTTTTGATCTGGTTGGTTTTATATGTCTTCATCAAGTAATAAATAAAAGGTATTCAATAAGTTATCTAATAAATTCGGTTCAAATAGCCTGAGATTAAGTGATGCAAAAGTAATAAAAAATTGGTACTAAGAATGAGGTAAAGAAAATAATGGTATCAATTAAGAGTAGATGTTTCAGCTCAGATATCTTTTTTTTTCTCACTTTTAGATAAACATTAAGAGGCATGAACAGGATCAGTTATATTTTGATGCTCTGCATGATGGTATTTTTTGCATGCAGTTCTACCGGTAAACAGGAAGATATAGGGAATATGCTTGTGCCTTTAAAGTACAATAATCCCGGGTTAGCAGTCGATTTGGGTGTTGGATTGTGGGCATGGCCTTTGCCTATGGATTTTGATGCTGACGGAGATATGGATCTGATCGTATCCTGTCCGGATATACCGTTTAATGGCACCTATTTTTTTGAGAACAGAGTAGGTGCCAATGAGAAATTCCCTCTTTTTGAATCACCTGTGAAGATAGGTCCCGGACAGAAGGATCTTCAGGTCTCTTATGTTGACGGTGAGCCGAGAATTCTTGGACGCGGAGTGGAATATATTGATTTTAAGGACTCACTCAATAGTAATCCCAGGGTGTTGTTTCCCCGGGATCTGCTTGAGAAAGAGTTTGAAAAGATAAGATTCAGCCAATGGAAATACGTAGACTATGAAAATGATGGGGACATGGACCTGATTGTTGGAATAGATGACTGGGGGGATTATGGTTGGGACAATGCATTTGATGAAAATGGCAAATGGGTAAACGGACCGCTTCACGGATATGTTTTTCTGCTGGAGAATCAAGATGGAAGCTTTGAGAACAGGGGGAAAATTATGTCAGCTGGCCAGCCTTTGGATGTATATGGCGCACCTTCACCCAACATGATGGATTTTGATGGAGATGGTGACCTGGACCTGATTTGCGGGGAGTTCCTTGATCGATTCACCTGGTTTGAAAATACCGGTTCCCGAGAGGAGCCTGTTTTTGCCAAGGGTAGGTTCCTGAGTAACGAGCATGGTATCATCAAAATGGATCTTGAGATGATTATTCCTGTGGCTGTTGACTGGGACGGTGATGGTGATGTGGATCTGGTGGTTGGAGATGAGGATGGCAGGGTAGCACTGGTTGAGAATACAGGAAGCACAGAAGACCGGATGCCTTTGTTTCGATCGCCACGCTATTTTCAGCAGAAAGCGGATCGTTTAAAATTTGGAGCTCTGGCAACTCCTTTCGCTGTGGATTGGGATGCTGATGGTGACCAGGACCTGATCTGTGGCAATTCTGCCGGGTATATTGGCTTTTTTGAAAATCTGGATGGCGGAAATCCCCCCAGATGGAACAAGCCTGTTTACCTTGAAGCTGAAGGTGAAGTGATCAGGATAATGGCCGGAGACAGTGGGTCCATCCAGGGTCCTGCTGAAAAAAAGTGGGGATATACCACACTTTCTGTGGCCCGCTGGGATGGGGACAGCCTTCAGGATATCATTATCAATTCCATCTGGGGAAAGATTCTCTGGTACAAGAACATCGGTGAGAAAGGATCTCCTAAACTAAGCAAAGCCAGACCCATTCTGGTGGAGACTACGGGAACACCCCCTAAGCCCGCATGGAACTGGTGGGATCCCGAAGACAATCATCTTGTGACGCAGTGGAGAACAACCCCCTACGCCATTGACTGGACCAGGGACGGATTAACTGATCTGATCATGCTCAACACAGAGGGTTACCTCAGTTTGTATGAGCGCTATCTTGAGAACAATGAACTTAAACTTTCACCCGCTCAACCTGTTTTCTTTGGGAGAAACCACAGCTCTTTTGACAATAAGAACAGTGTAGTGGATTCAACTGAAGGACCATTGCGCTTGAATAACCGTGAAGCCGGAGCAAGTGGACGACGGAAATTCTGTCTGGCAGACTGGGATCAGGATGGGCGTTATGACCTGCTGGTAAATAGCATCAATATCTCCCTGTTTTTAAATATGGGGGATGAGGATCAGAAGGTCTGGTTTGAGAACAAAGGTCCTGTTTCAGATATAGAGCTTGCTGGTCATACCACATCACCCACCATCGTAAACTGGGATGGTGATAGCACTCCTGACCTGCTTATGGGTGCTGAAGACGGACACTTCTACTATTTCAAAAACAATCAGTAGGTCCCTTTTCTGATCCCCAAAGGATATTTTTTCTCAGATGTAACTTGTTCAAAATATGAACAGCAAGAGATTTTAAGCAGAAAAATTCTTAAAAAACCCTTATAAAATCTGTAATTCAAAGGGGGCAGGGATTATTGGGGGATTATTCATTAAATTATTATTGTTTTTTGAAAATAAATTCTACCTTTGCGAACCG
>JAOZUK010000129.1 GCA_029938715.1 Bacteroidales bacterium
TCCCGTAGGCCCAGTCGTTTGGCGTGCTGTGTGCGATATTCCAGTCCGCCAGCTTCATGGCTTCTGCAAGCGCCTGCTGATTCCCCGAGTATTCCCAGTATTTAATGAATGTTGCGATCATCAGCGAGTGGTGAAATGCCGGGTAGGACACAAAGCGGTCTATGGAATTGGGAAAGGGCGCCCCGTTGTGCTGAATGTTCGAATAGTATACCCAGGGCATCTGGGTTTCTCCCTTCTCATCGATCAGATTGTTGGCCGATCCCCTGAACCACTTCAGGTGATCCTCCAGCAGGAAGGACATGCCGCGAAGGATGGTCTCCTCATAGGACTGCAGCGGTAGCAGCAAACCTGCGTCATCGCGTTTTCGCTCTGCAATTGTCATATTCTCCTTCCAGTCGAAATTCCCTTCAAAGGAATGTTCTTGTTTTACTTCTTCTTCACTTTCAGATTTGGCTTGTACTTCCCGTTTATTTTTATCTGCGACTCTGGTGCACATGGTCGTACTCAGAAAGATTACTGCCGCAATAGCTTTTATTGAGTTGCTTTTCATGTCCTTATTTCTTTTTATAGTTGCTGACCTACTTAATCCGTCTAAAAGCGTTAAAGTCTAAAAGAATATTTCGGAAAAAAAGAACATCAGTCCGATAATTATTATAGCAAATATACTCCACCAAAAAGTTACACCTCTATACCATTTATCTCCCAGACCTTCAAGAATATTAAGCTTTTTCCAGTTAATTGTTAATTGATCTGACACTTGTTCGGGTCTGGGTGGAGCAGTTAAAAAACTAACCACAAAACAAACTATGGTACAAAAAGCCCAGTTCAAAGCTGCCTGATTTGCAAAGGATGCAACCCATGCAATATGATCGTCGAATGCAGCCACGTAAACTTTTAATAAAATTCCGAAGATAAAGCCGGATATTACAGCGACTGTAGCTCCCGTTGCATTTATTCTTTTAAATAATATTCCCCATATTCCTTTTCAATCTGCTTCTACTTCAGAAATCATGAAATTGATGGCTAGTGATTAAGCATAATAACACATTTAAGGCTGATCTTTCCTTTTGAATCCAACTGTTTTCCGGGGTGGTTGAGTTAAAACAGGTGTTAATGCGTCAATTTTTCTCAGGAGGAACTTAAAGGAATTATTGATTTTCTTGTCTAACCTGATAATCTCGTTCCTCAGCTCTTTGTTTTCAATCATCATGGCCCTGTAGGATACGAAAGCTCTCATTATTTCAATGTTGGCATAAATTGCTCTTTTGGAGTGTATTACTGAAGAAAGCATGGCAACTCCCTGCTCAGAAAATACCATAATCGGTGCGTAGAAAACTTAAGATTTGCCAATCGTGATTCCTATAAGAGCAATTGTTTCTTTTCACTTTCTGATAATTCAAACATGAAATCCTCAGGAAATCTGACAATATTCTTTCTAACCTGTTGTTTGAGCTTCTTTGTATCAGTCTCATAGAGTTTTGCCAGATCTGAGTCCAGCATTACATTATGTCCTCTAATCTGAAAAATAAGTGAATTAAGCGTTGATTTTGCTGGTGGTTTGTTCATAATATCTTGATTCCCAGCAACTGGTCACAAATTGTGACCAGCTACTTAATAATGGCCTGGCGAAAACGCATCGTTTGAGTATACCAGTTAATGACATTAATAGTAAAATATCATTCACATGATCTGCGTGATAGAGGGCAGTGGCTCTTTGGCCAACGAGGCAGGGGAGGAGACTCCAGTGAAAGCTGGTGACTTCGCCCTTGTTGATCCGAGTGAGAAGCACCAGTACCGGAACAAAGGCGATCAGCCCTTTAAAATGATTTGTGGGGTGCCGAAGGAGATTGAGTGAACGGATTTACTAAGAAACAATCACCTTACTGCACTGTATGTAAGGTTGTCGAAGATCCCTTTGCAGATAGTAATTTCCATCTTGCCGTCTTCCTCTATCTCGGTGGATAGTAAATTCTCGATATGTCTGTCGCGAGCCAATAAAACTGGCTTGCTATTCATACATTGATTGTATATCTTTGCAATATACAATTATGAAATATATTTTTGCAGATTGTATTGGTTTTGATTGGGATGAAGGAAACTCAGAAAAGAATTGGATTCTTCATCAGGTGAGCAAAAATGAATGTGAGCAGGTATTCTTTAATGCTCCCATCATAGTTGGTGATGATATATTTCATTCACAATCTGAGTTTAGGTGGTTTCTTCTAGGAATGACCGACAACAAGCGCCAGTTGTTCATTGTTTTTACTATTAGAGAAAAACTGATACGTATCATTTCAGCAAGAGACATGAGTAAAAAAGAGAGGAGGATACATAATGAAAAAAGCAAGTAAAATACCAATCTTTAAAAATGAGGAGGAGGAGCGCGCTTTCTGGAGCAAAAATGACTCCTCTGAGTATGTTGACTGGGATGTCTCGGAAAAAGTCGCTTTTAGTAATCTGAAACCTACAACGAAAACCATCTCACTACGTCTGCCCGAATACATTATTGATGAACTGAAAGTGCTCGCACACAAGAAAGATGTGCCTTATCAATCGTTGATAAAGATCTTTTTAAAGGATAGAATTGATCAGGAACTACGGCAGGCTCTGTAAGTTTATAAACTTCTTCTTTCAATTTTTATAATTTTGCATTTTTATTTGGAGACGGAATGTAATGATTGAAAAGAAGAAATTAGTCCAGTTTTGAGCCGGTAAAATAGGAAGATCTTTCATAGGACAGCTGTTCAACCTTTCAGGTTATGAGGTTGTATTCATTGATGTTTATAAGCCCGTTGTCGAGGCATTAAATAACAGAAGGCAATATAAGGTTGTAATTAAATCGGATCACGATGAGTTACTTCTGATTGAAAACGTTAGAGGCGTTTTCGCTTCAGACAGATCTGCGGTGATAGATGAAATCTCGACTGCGGGTATCGTGTCTGTCTCAACGGGTATTGAAAGATTGCCACAGGTTATAGATCTGCTGGCCGGGGGATTGGAATTCATCGAGAAGAACAAGGACAAGCCCTTCTTCCTGGTTTTGTCCCACATTACCCCGCACGCCAATAACCAGAAAAAACCGGATGGTATGGAAGTGCCCTCTTATGGCCCCTTTGAAGATAAGGACTGGCCGAATCTGGAAAAGGGATTTGCCTCCATGGTGCATAACCTGGACCAGTCTGTGGCAAAAATTATAGCCAGCCTGGTCGAGCATGGCATCGATGAAAATACCATGTTCATCTTCTGCAGCGACAATGGTCCGCACAATCAGGGCGGGCATGATGTGGAGTTTTTTAACAGCAACGGCGATTTTCGTGGGGCAAAGACGGATCTTTACGAAGGGGGCATACGTACCCCTTTTTTTATCCGCTGGCCCAGGGTGATCAAGCCAGGACGCGAGTCTGAGCACCTGGGGGCCTTCTGGGATGTGCTGCCCACCTTTGCAGAAATGGTCGGTTCCGATGCCCCGGACGATTTGGATGGGATCTCTTTCCTGCCCTTGCTTCAGGGCATGGAGGACCGGCAAAAGCAGCATCCCTATCTGTACTGGGAATTGAATGCTGTAGGATGGCCGGACCTTCCAAATATTGTATTCCTGCATACCTGTGGGACCATACAGATTTAATATCCAAAAATGTACAATTTTTGATAAATAGTTAGCAATGAAGACACACAAGTTTCTTACGACATTATTTCTGGTCTTCCTTATGCAAGGCGTGGCGCAACATGGCTTAGCCCAGAAGAGTATGGATCTCAGCGGGACCTGGTCGTTTCAGCTGGACGATGAAAAAGTTGGAGAGCGCGAACGTTGGTTTGAAAAAGACCTGGCAGAAAGCATCAGCCTTCCCGGCTCAACTGATGAACAGGGATTTGGGGTCAAGGCCACGGAACCGCAAAGAACACGCTTAACAAGGGAATACCGTTACGTAGGTCCGGCCTGGTATCAGAAGACCATTGACGTACCGGAGTCGTGGCAGGGCAAGCATGTGGAGCTATTTCTGGAACGTGCCATGTGGGAAACAAAGGTGTGGCTGGACGACCACTACATCGGCACTGCGGAAAGCCTCTGTGTGCCGCATCGTTTCAATTTATCCAGCTACATAACACCGGGCAGCCACCGGCTGACCATCCGCATAGATAACCGGCTGAAAGTCAATGTAGGACACGGCGGGTTCCTGGATGGAACAGGCTGGAAACGCATGTGGGCCATGTCTGTGACCGAGGAGAGCCAGACCAACTGGAACGGCGCCATAGGTCAGTTGGCTATCCGTGTGAGCGATCCCGTGCGCATCGAGCGACTGGAAGCTTATCCTGACCTTGAAAAGAAAGAGACGCGGGTGGTGGCCTATGTGCGAAGCGGCGAAGGGGCTGTAAGCGGAGAAGTGACGATTTCTGCATCCTGCGGCGACCACCAAATGGGTCCTGTAAGTGTTGATTTCACCACAAAAGCCGATGATGAAATCTCGGAAAAGGATCCGCTTTCACCCATGCTCGGCGATCTTTCCGCTGAATTTTACGAATCACGCGCGGTCCGCAAGGTGGAGTTGGTCCTTCCTTTTGGAGAAGAGGCAAAGCTATGGGATGAATTCTCCCCGAATATTTATAAGCTCGAGGCATCCATGACTGCAGCAGGGGAGAAGGAGGAATCCTTCAGTCATGAAAGAACTGAAACCTTCGGACTGCGCAAATTTGTGGCTGACGGGGATCAGTTTAAGCTCAATGGAAGAACCATTTTCCTACGCGGAAACCAGGATAACTGTATCCATCCGAAGACCGCCTATCCGCCCATGGATAAAGAGAGCTGGCTGGATTTCCTGCAAAAGCATAAGGACTATGGCTTGAACTGTATGCGATTCCACTCCTGGTGTCCGCCGGAGGCTGCTTTCGATGCGGCAGACGAGCTGGGTATGTTTGTGCATGTGGAAGGCCCTGTCTGGGATGGCAATGGAAACATAGGTTACCCGGCCGACCGGGCAGCCTTTATTCGATTCGAACTGGACAGGATACAGCGCGAATATGGCAACCACCCCTCCTTCTGTATGATGGCTATTGGGAATGAATTTCACAACCACAGGGAATTGTATTTGCAGTACATTCTTGAGGTGCTAAAGTACCAGGATGGCCGTCACCTCTACACAGCCGCATGTCACCCGGCAGATACCACCAGGAATGATGAGTTTTATGTGGGTGCCGGAGGATTAAATGGATGGGCACGGGGACTGACCTATATGAAAGGCTCCACCGAATGGGATTACGAACATACTATTGAAGGTTATAAGCGACCCTTTGTTTCTCACGAGATCGGTCAGTACACCAGCCTTCCTGATTTCTACTCCTGGTTTAATGAAGCAAAGTACACCGGTCCCCTTAAGGCAGAATATATCGGGCTGTTAAAGGAGAAGTTTGAGCAGTATCATCCGAAGGAGCGTGGAACTGAATTCGCCAAGGCATCAGGAGCTGTTCAGTTGCTGCAGTATAAAACTGAGATCGAGGCCATGTTGAGGACGCCCTCCATGTCGGGTTTTCACCTGAACGGATTGATGGACTATCCCGGTGAAGGGGTGGCTCTGATCGGTATGCTCGATGCCATGGGCGATTCCAAAGGAATAGCAACACCAGAAGAGTTCCGTCAGTTCTGTTCGGTAACGGTGCCACTGGTGCGCCTGCCTTCCCAGACCTTCAATGCAGGGGACGATTTTATTGTGCCGGTAGAGGTGCGTCATCACGGGGCAACAGACCTCTATGGAAGTGAGTGGAGTTGGCGAATAACTGATCAGGAAGGAAAGGAGATTGAAGGGGGAAGCCTTTGTACCTATGATGTGCCTACCGGTGCGCTTACAGCACTGGGGAGCGTCCGAATGCAGCTGCCTCTACTGGAGCAGCCGGCAGAACTCACCCTGCAGGTCTGGATGGAAAACAGCCAGGTGAAGAACCAGTGGCCCTTCTGGGTATATCCTGCCATTGAGAGTCCTGAAACACCTTCAGATGTAATGGTATCCGGACAGTGGACTCCTGAAGTAAAAAAGAGGCTTAAATCCGGAGGCAAGGTTCTGCTTACCCCGTCAAAAAAAGATCTTCAAAGTCCGGTCGACATTCGCTTTGGAACTGTATTCTGGGGCCGCGGACTTTTTCCCGATCAGCTTCGACCCATGGGCATCTATTGCGATCCCGGTCAGCCGGCCCTGGCTCAGTTCCCAACCCGGAAATATTCCGGTTGGCAATGGTACGATCTGCTAACAGAGACTTACGCCCTGACTTTAAATGACCTGCCTTTTGAATATGAACCCGTGGTGTATATCATTGACGATTTCAATGAGAGCCATCGCCTTGGGGTACTTATGGAAGCCAGGGTGGGCAAGGGACGTTTAATCGTCAGTACGATGAATCTGGGTATGGAGGGGGAGCGCAGCCTGGCCCAGGAGCAGATGCTGAAGAGTTTGATGGATTATGCAGGAGGTGATGCTTTCAAACCTGCACAATCCCTCAGCATGAAGCAGATGGATGCACTACTCCTGTCCGCGGTGGACTAACGATGGGGCTGTAGCTATGAAATTATTCCAATGTTGCTAGTGCCAAAATGTGCAAGAAAAGGAGCAGAAAAGGTATTTCCCAGTGATGGTGTATTGTTGAAATTTGTTAATATCTAAAAAATGCTAACGAATAAGGGACTCAGCTTCAAGAATACACCAGACAGATTCAATTATGAATTTTAGGACAATTCCCAGGAGAATCTTTGCCGAAGCATACCTTGTTTTACGCCAGTCTTACATAAAATATAGGAGGAACAAATGATGAAAAAAAGGTGGATTTGTTTTGCAGCTATTATATTGCTCGTGACGATGGTTTTTGCACAGACCGGAGCGCTCAAATCAGGGGAAGAATTACCAGCTCCTACACATGCTGACGTGGCCTATGGACCAGATTCCATGAATGTTATGGATTTATGGCTGGTACCTTCCGAGACTCCTACTCCTTTATTGGTTTTCATTCATGGAGGAGGATTCAGGGGCGGGGATAAAAGAAAGTTTAGCAGTGAGCTGATCAAAAAAATGCAAAGTGAGGGAATCTCTGTAGCATCAATAAATTATCGTCTTACCGAAGAGGGACTTTTTGCCGAAGGAGAAAACATGTATCCGGCTCCCATGTACGATGGAGCAAGGGCGCTTCAGTTTTTAAGATATAATGCCTCACAGTATAACCTGGACAAAACAAAGTTTGCTGCTACTGGCGGTTCTGCAGGAGGGTGTATGCTAATGTGGCTGGGCTTCCATCCTGATCTGGCACAAGCTGATCATACGGATCCCGTACTTCGGGAGTCATCCCGACTTCAGGTTCTCGCACCAAGAGGCGGCCAAACTAGCGTTCATGGTCCGACGCTGTTGAAATGGTTCGAAGTAAACTCACTGAACCTGAGTAGAAGAAAAGGAATAATACAAAGTTCGAGCGAAAGAATCCCGACTGCTAAACAATTTGCTCTTAGTTTGGACGCTTCTCCAATCACTCATCTGACACCGGATGATCCACCAATTTACCTTCTTTATAACAGTCCAAACGATGCCGTAGATGAGAAAACCCTATGGGGTACATGGGTACATCACCCAATGTTAGGAATCAAACTCAAAGAAGCAATGGACGAGCTGGGCATGGAGTGTTATTTGCAATATACAGGAGGACCTTCAGTCACAGCTTATGAATCCCAGCAGGATTTCGTCATTCGCAAACTGAAATCCCTGCCAGAGGATACAACCAGGGGTAAGCTGCAAGCCGATGTGGCAATGAAATGGAAGACGTCAGGCTTCAGACAGGCCAACAGCATGGGTGGCCGTGAAGCGGCGATTTCGAAAAGCGGGAAGTTTCGCGTTTTCTTGTTAATGGGGCAATCCAATATGCAGGGCGCCGCCGATGGTACAAGAAAAGACCTCGCGGAAGCGTATTATGACAGATTCAATCAGCTTATTTCGGACCTGCGCACAGACCTTGGCACACCGGACCTGCCCGTATTTGTTCCTGTGTACGCGAACGATGAGGATCTGCTTAAAATTATTCTGTCTTCCATGACTGAAGAGGACTTGCTCAAAGCTGTTATGTCCTATCTATATGACAAAGACCCGTCCGAACTTAGGAAGTCGATAGGCAAACGGCTGTATTTTGCAAAGGTCCTCATGGCACAAAACAGGGCAGGTCGGGAGATCCCCAATGTAATCACTCTCTATCCGGGTAAGTTGCCCACCGGGGAGGACGGAGTCCATTTCAGCTCCGAGGGCTATATCATGCTCGGGAAGATCACGGCTTCTTCGGTTGAAGAATACCACAAAGCAAAAGAGTAGCTGTTGGACTTGGACCAATACAACTTTTCGATCAATTTGATAATAAATATCATATAGAATATGACAAATAGAATTTTCAATTACCTGATCCTACTATCAGCGGCACTTGTTCTTAATAGTTGTAAGGAAAACAACGATTTTAACTATGAGAACAAATACTACAAGCTTACCCTGAGCAAAGTAAACGGGGCAATCGAATCCATTGAAAAAAATGGTAAAAATATGATTGCCATGGGCAATGCTGAAAATGCCCTGTTTGAAATATGTTTCCGTGATACTGCCAAAGGAGGTGAGGTAGTTAGAGCAAACAGTGCTCAGGCCAAGGCTTGTGATATCAGGCAAACTAAAAATACAATCACCATATCCTATGATCAGTTTGAAGGATTTGATCTTTCGGCGGTTGTAACTGTGGATGTTTCGAAAGATTCCCCATTTATGAAATGGAACATTACGGTGGACAATCATACGCCATTTCTGATGGATTATATTGATTTTCCTAATGTTGTCGTACCTGATGACCTGGTGGGTACGGGGGGTACGGGGGGTGACTCCCGAATTTTCTGGCCTGCCCAGGAAGGGGTTGTCATCGAAGACATCAACATAAGGGAGGGCGGCATCCGAAAATACCGGCCCATAGAATACCCGAATCTCCTGGGCTGGATCGGCATCTACCCTTCTTCGGCACAAACACAGTTTATGGCTTATTATTCGCCCGATGGCGGTTTATATATGGCAAGCCACGACGACAACTTCAACGCCAAGGGGATTGAATTTCATAAGGAAGGCGAAAGTGGTATCAAGCTGGAATATCACCTGTTTACCACCGGTGCCGGCAGGGGAAAATATAAACTGCCCTACGATATAGTGATTGGTACATTTGAGGGTGACTGGTACGATGCTGCTGATATTTACCGTGAGTGGGTCGAATCGTCCAGCATCTCTTACCCTCCAAAAATAGTTGATAACAACGATCTTCCGGAGTGGTATTTTGAATCCCCTGTGGTGGTCACCTACCCGGTTCGTGGGCACAGGGACATGGGGGATATGACCCCCAATGAGCTTTATCCCTATACCAATGCACTGCCGTTCCTTGATGAACTGAGCGAGGCCTTCGACAGCAGGGTGATGTCCCTTTTAATGCACTGGGAAGGATCGGCCCCATGGGCCCCGCCTTACGCATGGCCTCCATACGGTGACCAGGAAAACTTCAAGCAGTTTGTCAGGGGATTACACGAGGGTGGAAACTATATTGGACTGTACGCAAGTGGCATCGGATATACCCTGCGCAGCAATACAGATACGACTTTCAATAGATATGAGGAGTTTGAGAACCTGGGCCTGGAAAAGATCATGAAGAAGGCGCCGGATGGGGGGTATTCTTCAAGGAACGTATGCGCAGCGCCCCATGCCCAGCGGCTTGGTTATGATATGTGCCCGACCAATGATTTTGTGAAAGAGGTGGTGATCGACCAGGTTTCCGGGATGGTAGAGGAGGGAAATGTGGATTACATCCAGTATTTCGACCAGAATCTTGGAGGCGCCTGTTACGGATGCTACAGCACGGAACACGGACATGGCTATGGTCCGGGATCATGGCAAAGTGAGGCCATGGTAGATATCTACAAGGCAATCATGCCCATCCTCAGGTCCTCGGAACGGAAGCCCCTGCTGGGCTGCGAAGCTGCCGCCGCGGAACCTTTTTATCCCTATCTCTTGTTTAACGATAACCGGTCCACCATCAATCTTGGATTTGGTACCCCGGTACCCGCCTACCAGTATATCAACCACGAATATATCAATGGATTTATGGGCAACCAGAATTCCCTTAGAGGTACTGTTGATATTGAGAAAAGTCCACTGAATATGCTGCAGCGTCTGGCTTATTCATTCACGGCTGGTGATATGTTCACCGTCATCCTTCGTGGGAACGGCGATATGATAGAGGCCTGGGGTAGAGCATGGGAAGCTGACATTCCCGATCAAACACATATGAAAACGCTGATTAAGAACCTGAATGCATGGAGGGTAAAGACAGGAAAAGACTTCCTGGTAAGCGGACGGATGATAAAGCCCTTGCCTTTTGAAGGTTCCAGAAATATTCCCATGGTCAGTAAAAGCAATGGGCTTCCCATCAATTTCCCATCTGTATTTACCTCTAACTGGCAAAGTCAGGATAACCGGAATGCCCAGTTTTTTGTCAATTACCTTGCTGAAAAACAGAAAATAGTATTGAATGCAGAAGATTTGAAAAATGTAAAGATTTTCAGGGATGCAGAAGATAAAACAGGTGTTGAAAAGAGTGATGAAATGATCGAAATTGAAATCCCTCCCTTTAGTGCAGTTATGATTCTATACCAAAAACTGTAGTACGAAAAAGAAAAGCAAAGTATCCCGACGCTCATTTTTAGGTACAAGTGCTGTATTAGCGACAGGTATGGTCGCACCGGCTGTGGCAGCCAAAAATCCAGGCGATGCGGAACTTTCTATGGAAAGCCAGAACGATTTGCTTGCTTCAACCTTTGAGTCGCAAACCGGGAAAGGTGTATTTCGAAGTTCATAGCAATCCAACCATTGATGTGGTAGACGTGGCCGGGGCCTTAGAACTGGCTCACAACGGGGGTGCTCTTGTAATAGTGGATAATACCTTTCTTACACCTTACCTGATCCAACCTCTTGCCCTGGGAGCCGATATTGTCATTCACAGTGCAACAAAGTATATGATGGGGCATGGCAATGGCATGGTCGGCATTAGCTGCGGACCGGAAAAATTGCTTAAGCCGGTGAAGAGCATCCGTAAATATGTGGGTGGGATCATGGCACCATTTAATGCCTTCCTGTTGCATCCGGGCTATGAGGTGGCTAAAAAGCAGGTGAAAGGCTTTGGCGGAATGATGGGGATTGAGCTGGCAGGAGATAGAAAACTGACTTCTTTAGAAACCATAAGAGAGAAGACCAGCCTGGGGGATGTGAGTTCTTTGCTGGTTACAGGATTCATCGAGCAAGAACGAAGAGGAATTCCTGCAAACTATTACCGGATGTCAGTAGGCATTGAAGATTCTGAGGATATCATCTCAGATCTGAAACAGACATTGGATAATATCTGATTTCGCATTTGGATAGAAGTCTAATTGTCGTATCAAATTGAATCATATCGTATCAAAAATATCGGATATTTATCGAATAAAAACGGATCATATCGTATCACGAGGTGAAAAATCAGTACATTTGTTATATGGAAAATCTGGTGCATACTTTTAAGATAAATATTGATTGGAATCTGATTAATCTGATT
>JAOZUK010000130.1 GCA_029938715.1 Bacteroidales bacterium
GGCACAGCCAGATGTAACCCAAACCTGGCGCAGCCAGATGTAACCCAAACCTGGCACAGCCAGATGTAACCCAAACCTGGCGCAGCCAGATGTAACCCATTACCTGTTTAACTCATTTCGTAAAGCGCAAAATTCTGAGATAAGTGAGGGTTGATTTTCCAACACCGTTCCCACCACAATTAAATCTGCCCCGGCTTCATAGACGTTCCTGGCACTCTCGATCGAAGAGATGCCACCTCCCACAATCAGAGGTAGTGAGATATGTTTGCGGATGGCCCTGATCACGTCAAGCCCCACAGGTCTTGCTGCTCCGCTGCCTGCTTCCAGGTAAATGATTTTCATGCCCAGCATTTCACCAGCCATGGCAGTGGCCACTGCAATCTCGGGTTTGCTTGCCGGGATGGGGCGGGTATTGCTCATGTATTCCACGGAGGTGGAGCGGCCATTCTCGATCAGCATATATCCGGTGGGGATCACCTCAATCCCTGTACGGTTCAAATGCGGGGCCGCAAGCACATGGTTCCCGATCAAAAACTCGGCATTGCGTCCCGAAATCAGAGAGAGGAAGAGGATCCCGTCGGCCCTGTCGGATAGCTGGATCGCATTGCCGGGAAAAATAAAGACCGGCAGTTTGGTTCCCAGTTTCAGGGCAGTGATGGTAATGTCAATGGGTTTGAACAGGATGCTTCCACCCACAAGCAACAGGTCGGGTGGATCCTGGTTAATGTGGCGGATCAGTTGGTCGAGGGAACGGTCGTTGTATTTATCCGGGTCCACCAACAGCGCAAAACGCTTTTTACTTCTGTCCTCTATTTTTTCGTTGAATCCTCTCATTATTTCACGCACCAAACCAGTGCATAGTTATCGTGATGCAGGTACTCCAGCTCAAAGTCCTGTTCACCGTTGCCATTGACCACGTGCCCATTCATAAAGCCGTGATCATCAGGCTCAAATGGAGCGATGGTGAGTCCGTCCCTGAAATTAATATCCTGTTTATCGCAAATCTTGTATAGGGCCTCTTTGGCACACCAGTGGAGGTAGAGGTGGTACTTCTTCATTTCAGGATCGGAGGTAACACTCTCTTTCTTATTCATGAATTTATCGGCCACCTTGCTGATCTTACCCGACATAAACTCCAGGTCGATACCCACCTTCTTGTCCTTGCTGATCAGGACGGCTGTGAGGCTGTTGGAGTGCGAAATGCTGATGCTGTGTGTATTGCCGCGGACGAAGGGTTTATTCTCTGAATTATAAAGAATTTCAGTATCCTTACCTAACATGTTCTTCACCAGGGCACGAACGCTGAGCCACTCTACCTTACGGCTGATATTCTTAAAGCTGTTGAGCTTTGTTTTCTCCACAGCAGCCAGGTTTACCATGCTGTTCAGGGTATCGAAATCCTCTGCAATCTCCCACACGCCCAGATGGCACTCAGGCAATATTTCTGTTTTCAAAAATACTCCCACTATATCTCTTATTCAGGTTTCCCGTAAGGGGGTCACAAAGTTAAACATTTTTGATTTAATACTTCCATGATGTGGTTTCAATCATATGAATGATGTCTTCACGGAGAAACTCAATCACCGGCCTGAGCGAGTCTCTGTTGGGGCGGCAATTTAAATAGAGTGAGCCCCTCAGGAAGTGGTTAGTACTATCAGTTACAAAGAATTGCACAGCCGAAGCCACATCACCCTTCAGGTCATAGATCATTCCAAACCGCTTCTCCTCGCTATGAATAAAAGGGGTGTCTTCGATGCCCTGCGCTTTCACAGTATGCTTATACACCAGATCCCTGCTATCGGTGATATAGTCAATCAGGTTATCTTTCACCGGCTTGTAACTCAGGTGGATGGTGCCATTCAGACTGGGAATCTCCAGGTTGACCCAGCCTGCCTCGGCATCTCTTCCATTATCGATCTTTACCACGGCATAGGTAGGGATCTCGAACTGGTAGAACTCCTGATCATCGTACAACCGGTAGGTTTTCTCCGGGTAATCGATTCTCACGTACCCTGTTGGTTTGGGGGTATAGGAGCGATCACATGCCATCCCCAGCAGAACCATTCCAATCCCTGCCACTCCCATCACAATCATTCGCACGGAAGGTGAATATTTTATTTTAGCCGGTTTTGTCATTGGTTTTCTTTCAGGATGACTTTTACCTCTTTGATTCTTCTTTTATCCATTGAAAGTACAGTGAAATCCACGCCCAGACAATGGATCGTGTCGTTCACCAGGGGGAATCCTCCCTTCAGTTCAAGGATCAGTCCGGCAATGGTTTCGGCATCTCCTTTCACGTTGTCGAAGAGTTCATCATCCAGTTCAGTCACCTTATAAAAGTCATTAAGCAGCATCTTTCCGTCGAATATAATGGTGTTGGAATCGATCCGTCGGTAGAGCTCCTCATCCTCATCCGACTCATCGGTGATTTCACCCACCACCTCCTCCAGGATATCCTCCATGGTAACGATCCCTTCGGTCCCCCCATACTCATCCACCACAATGGCCAGGTGAATCTTCTTCTCCTGGAACTCCTTAAGCAGGTCATTGATCTTCTTGGTCTCGGGCACAAAAAACGGATCCCTGATCAGCTCCTGCCATTTGAACTCATCCTTTTTATTAATATGAGGCAGGAGGTCCTTCACATAAAGTATACCCTTCAGGTGGTCGGAGGTCTCTTCATAAACAGGGATTCTGGAATAACCCGAATTGATGATTACAGCGATCAGTTCAGAGAGGACGATCTCAATATCCACAGTAACTATATCGGTTCGTGGCTTCATGATCTCAGACACCTCCAGGTTACTGAACCTTACGATCCCCTCCAGCATCTCCTTTTCGTTCTGCACTACTCCGGTAGTAAGATCAAGTGCTTCCGAAAGATCTTCCATGGAAATATTCTGCCGCTTTCGCTCCATCTTCCGTTTTACCGCCCGGGTGGATCTGATCAGTAGTATGATAAGTGGGTGGAAAATGCGGTCGAGTATGGCCAGCGCTACCACCATTCTCCTGGCAAACTGAGCTGCAAACCGGTTTGCATAAACCTTGGGAATGATCTCACCAAACAGCAGCAGAAGGAAGGTGATCACAATGACCTGGATCACAAACCCAATCACAGGACGATTTGAAAAATCCAGCAGAGTTCCGGTCACGTGAGCCGCAATGATCACAATGCCTACATTGATAAAATTATTGGTAATCAGGATGTTGGCCAGGAGCCTTTCAGGCTTTTCCAGCAGCCTTAGCACCATCTGCTCCTTCCTGGAGGAGTGGTCCTTCATGTCACTGATGTGCTGGGGCCCCAGGCTGAAGAAGGCCACCTCGGAACCTGAGATCATGGCTGAACAAAAAAGCAGGATGATCACCACCACTATACCAATGGCGGCTCCTGTGGTCAGGGGCATGAATGTAGCCTGAAGCAAAATGAGTAAAAACGCCGGTTCCAAAACTGGAGTTAAAGGTTAACTAATCAATCAGAATGGGAGGTCATCAGGACCATTGTCACCACCGTCAAAAGGATCTCCGGGTTCGGCCGATGGGGCCTGCTGTCCAGTTGGACTGCCTGGTTGGGTTGGCGCCTCTCCTCCTGCCTGACCCTGTCCGGAGTTCTGTGCTTGTCCGCTTGCCTGACCCTGTCCGGAGTTCTGTGCTTGTCCGCCTGCCTGCCCCTGTCCGGAGCTCTGTGCTTGTCCGCCACCTCCCTGTGAACCTCCGTCATCAGGTCGCCTGCCCAGTAACTGCAGCTGATCTCCCACAATCTCAGTAATATATTTCTTGTTCCCGTCGGCATCATCATAGGTGCGGGTCTTGATCCTTCCTTCGATATAGATCTGACTCCCTTTTTTTACATATTTTTCAGCCACCTGGGCCAGCCCCCTCCACAGCACCACATTGTGCCATTCGGTGGTTGAAACACGTTCCCCACTTTTATTCCTATAGGTTTCACTGGTGGCCATAGAAAATTTTGTAATGGCTGTGGATTCATCCAGATACCGGGTCTCCGGGTCTTTCCCCACGTTCCCCACGAGGATTACTTTATTTACCGACATATGTTGCGATTAGAATTGTGATTCAAATATACTAAAAATTGAACGATTCCATATAACGGTTAATGAGTCGGGGCACAGGAAAATCGTCCAGTTGCCCAAGAGATATTTTAATCCATCCCGAAGGCAGTGTCACCGGCCACTTCTCTGCCTCCATGTGAATAAACCGTGCATATATGGTACGGTGTGTAAGCTGGTGTTTGATTTCAGGTGATATTTTTTTCAGGGAGAGCGCAGGGGGCGAGAGCGGTTGGAACAGGGAGGTCACACGGTCCATCATCCCCGTTTCTGACAACGGGATTTCAGATTCCTCAGCGGGAAACTGGTAGAGCGATTTCCATATTTTATCTGTTCCTCTCCGGGTTATCAGAGTCTCACCATTACATATAATAATATAGAACCAGATCCATCGGTCCACCGGCTTCTTTTTAGGAATCTTAACCGGAAACTGATCCACACGGCCGCTTCCGTAGGCTACACAATGGTTGGAGAGAGGGCACTCCCTGCACAGAGGCGAAACCGGTACACATACCATGGCGCCAAAATCGATCATGGCCTGGTTATGGGTACCCGGGTCCCGGCGATCCAGCAACTCCCCGGCCAGCGCATCAATCTGCTTTGTCCCGGCCGATTTATTTATGGGTTCTTCTACCCCAAAGAGGCGCGCGATCACACGGGATACATTTCCATCCACCGCCGCTACCGGCTCCCCGTAACAGAAGGAGGCTATGGCCGCCGCCGTATATTTTCCCACTCCCTTCAACCCAATCAAACCTTCATAATCCCGGGGCATTTCCCCTCCCAGCTGCTCCACAATATATCTGGCAGCCTTCTGCAGATTGCGGGCCCGGTTGTAGTACCCCAGGCCCTGCCACTTATTGAGTACCTCATTTTCGCTGGCAGAGGCCAGTGAAAACACATTCGGGAAGGCCTCAATGAAATTCAGGTAATAAGGAAGGCCCTGATTGATACGAGTTTGTTGCATGATTACCTCTGCAATCCAGATACAGTAAGGATCAGAGGTATGACGCATGGGAAGGTCCCTTTTGTTTTTTTTATACCATCCACGAATTATTCTGCCAAATTTCATTATCTTCGTCGCGCTCTAAGGGTAATTCACTTATTTTTAGCGCACTAAAATAAAAATTAATTCAAATCAATTTCATATTCAGACAAAAGTATTTATATTTGCAACTCGCAAGTATCGAACTAATGTAAATCATTGATAATTAAAGGTTTTTTAAAATGACTAAAGCGGATATCGTAAACGAGATTTCCAAGAACACTGGAATAGAAAAAGTAACTGTTCAGAAAACAGTAGAAGCTTTTATGGAGACAGTGAAAGATTCACTCAGTAGCAACAAGAATGTATATCTGAGGGGTTTTGGAAGTTTCATCGTGAAGAAAAGGGCTAAGAAAACTGCCCGCAACATTTCCAAGAATACTACCATTATTATTCCTGAGCACTCCATCCCATCTTTTAAGCCTGCTAAGACTTTCGTGAGCAAGGTTAAGACCAACGTAAAGTAAAGTAAGTTATGCCAAGCGGTAAGAAAAGAAAAAGACATAAGATGGCAACCCACAAACGCAAAAAACGTTTGAGGAAGAACAGGCATAAGAAGAGGAAATAGATTGCTTTTTTCTCTTTGACGAAATAAACCTAAAGTACCGGTCATGGTCTTTAGGTTTATTTCTGCATATCATTTAGCTTAATCTTCGTAAATGCGCATATAGTGAGCAGTGAACTGGTAATCAATTCCGCCAATGAGAGGGTTTCGATTGCACTACTTGAAGATGGTAAGCTCGTTGAATTAAATGAATCATCACTTAAGCAGCAGTTTTCGGTAGGAGACATCTACCTGGCCAGGGTCAAAAAGATCATGCCCGGTTTAAATGCTGCCTTTATCGATGTGGGTTATGAGAAGGATGCATTCCTTCACTATCTGGACCTGGGTCCCCAATTCAGTTCGCTGAATAAGTACCTGCTTCAGGCCATTACCAGAAAGGGCAGACCACTGCCCATAAATAAATTTAAGCGTCAACCCGATATTAATAAACACGGGAAGATCAACGAGGTTCTCAAGCAGGGACAATACATCCTTGTACAGATTGCAAAAGAGCCCATTTCCACCAAAGGACCCAGACTGAGTTCTGAAATTTCCATTGCGGGAAGGAACATCGTATTGATGCCCTTCTCGGATAAGATATCAATCTCATCCAAGATCTCATCTCAGGAAGAGAAGGATCGTCTTAAAAACCTGCTCACTGCCATCAGGCCTCAGAACTTTGGCATTATTGTGCGTACAGTGGCCGAAGGGAAGAAAGTAGCCGAGCTTGACTCCGAATTGCGATCACTTGTAAAAAAGTGGGAAAAAGCATTCGAGCAGCTCAACAACAGGAAAGTACCCAAACTTGTAATCAGCGAACTTAGCCGCGAGTCGGCTGTGGTACGCGACCACCTCAATGGAAATTTCGATGGCATCCACATCAGCGATGAGAAGGTGTTCAACGAAATGAAGGATTACATCCGCGAGGTGGCACCCGAGAAAGAGAAGATTGTCAAACTCTACACCGGCAAGGAGCCCATCTTCGATAAGCTGGGGATTGTAAAGCAGATCAAAGGTGCTTTTGGAAAAACCGTCTCTTTCAAACAGGGAGCCTACCTGATCATTGAGCACACCGAGGCACTTCATGTAGTCGATGTGAACAGTGGGAATCGCTCCCGTTCCAGCAGCGACCAGGAGACCAATGCGGTGGAGGTGAACCTCTCCGCAGCAGATGAGATAGCCAGGCAGTTGCGCCTGAGGGATATGGGAGGCATCATCGTGGTGGACTTTATCGACATGAACAAAAGTGAGCACAGACAGCAACTGTTCGATCGAATGAAAGAGGCCATGGGTGTGGATAAAACCAAACACAACATTCTGCCTTTGAGTAAGTTTGGGCTGATGCAGATCACACGTCAGCGCGTTCGTCCCGAAATGCACATCGAGACCGCTGAAAGCTGCCCTACCTGCAACGGAACCGGCAAGGCACAACCGGCCATCCTCTTCCCCGAAATGGTGAAGAATGAACTATCCATGCTGATCCAGGAACATCAGCCTTCAAAAGTGGACCTGATGGTCCATCCCTTCATAGCCGCCTATCTGAAGAAAGGCTTTTTCTCGGAGGAGCGAAAGTGGCGAAAGGAGCTGGGATGCAAGATCAATATCCAGGCAGCCGAATCACTTCACTTTATGGAGTACAAGGTGATTAATGCCCAAGGGGAAGAGATTCAGCGCAAAACCAAGTAAGCAATTCTTAAGCTTTCCGACTAACCCGTTGTTTAGCACATCAGATGAAAAAAGCACTAGCCATATCAGTAGTTATCCTGATGGGGGTAATGACCCTCCATGCGCAGATATCCGACCCGGTGAAATGGACTTTCACCACCGAAAACATTAATGGACAGGAAGCCGATCTTGTGTTCAAAGCGAGCATCGATCCTCCCTGGCACCTCTACTCTGCATTCCTGCCGGCAGGCGGGCCCATAGCCACCACCCCCTGGTTCAATGAATCGGACCAATACGAACTGGCAGGTGATGTGATTGAGGTAACCAAAGCCAAAATCAAATTTGACGAAGGATTCCAGATGGACGTGGGTACCATCTCAGGTAAGGCCGAATTGAGGCAGAAAGTGAAACTTACCGGTACGGGCCCCACCACCATTACCGGCGAAATTGAGTTCCAGGTCTGCGACGACGCCACCTGTCTGCCCCCTAAATCTGTAGAGTTCTCCTTTACCGTCAATGCAGATGGAGTTGAAGCTACTGCCACAACCGAAGCTGCCACCCCGGCAGAATCTGCTCCCGGTAAAGTCGAGGCCGCTGATAAGAATGCAGCCAACACCATATCCGGTGTGCCTGCCCTTGAGGATGAGAAGTCGTTGTGGCGGTTTTTCTGGCTGGCATTCGGATTGGGATTGCTGGCACTGCTTACCCCCTGTGTATTTCCCATGATCCCCATGACCGTCAGCTTCTTTATGCAGGGAAGCGATAGCAAGGGCAGGGGGATTTTCCGGGGACTGGTCTTCGGACTCTCCATCATGGCCATATATACCCTGCTGGGTGTGATCGTCTCTGTTTCCAACGTGGGACCCAATGCAGCCAATGCATTAAGCACCCACTGGATTCCCAACCTGATCTTTTTTGCACTTTTTATGGTGTTTGCCTTCTCCTTTTTCGGAATGTTCGAGTTGGTATTGCCCTCCAGCTGGACCAACAAGGCCGACAACCAGGTGGATAAGGGCGGACTGGGCGGAGTCTTTTTCCTGGCCGTAACCACCGTACTGGTCTCCTTCTCATGCACAGGTCCCATTGTGGGAGCCCTGCTGGTAGAGGCTGCAGGGGGACTGGCCCTTAAACCCATCCTGGGGATGTTTGGATTCGGACTGGCCTTTGCCATTCCCTTCACCCTGTTTGCCATCTTCCCTTCGTGGTTAAAAGGACTGCCCAAATCCGGCGGCTGGCTCAATTCAGTGAAGGTGGTGCTTGGATTTATCGTTCTGGCCTTTAGTATGAAATTCCTCCTGGCACTGGACCCCACCAATAAAATATTAACCCGTGAACTCTACCTGGCCGTATGGATTGTACTCTTTTCCATGCTGGGTATGTACTTCCTGGGCAAGATCAAGTTCTCACATGACAGCGACCTGCCCCATGTATCGGTTCCCAGGCTCCTGCTAAGTGTGGCTTCATTCTCCTTTGTTGTATTCCTCTTTTTAGGACTCTTTGGATATGAACTCAAAACCATAGCTCCATTGCTCCCTCCCAAATCACCCAACGGACTGGATCTTACCCAGAAGGCGGTTTATGGAGGAGCCCCGGCAGCTACCCTGGCCGACCAGGAGGGATGTACCCCCGTCAAATATGCAGATATGTTTCATATGCCCTTCGGATTGAATGGATTTTATGATCTGGAGGAGGGACTTGCCTGTGCCAAAGCTTCAGGCAAGCCTGTGCTGGTGGACTTTAAAGGACACTTCTGCAGCAACTGTAAAAAGATGGAGGCCGCCGTATGGTCTGACCCCCGGGTGCTGGCCATGCTTCGCGATGAGTTTGTGATTGTGGCCCTCTACACCGACGACCGCACCAAGCTCCCCGAATCGGAGTGGTACACCTCTGAAGTGGATGGCAAGGTGAAAAAGACCATCGGTCAGCAGAACATCGACTTCGAGATCGAAAACTTCCAGACCAACACCATCCCCCTCTATGTGATCATGGACGCCGATGGAAATGTGATCGGACAGCCCAAAGGCACCGACCTGGATGTGCAGAGCTATATCAGCTGGCTGAAATCCGGCTTGTAGCAGCCAGGAGGAGGCTCATGAGGCTTTTCCCACTAGAGGGTAGGGGCGGTTGAATGCATCTTGCCGCAACTTAAAACGGTTGGACAGTTTTCGAATGGTTTCCTTCGAAAAGCCTTTCTGATAGTTGAGGATCTTTGATACGGTACCCTTAGTTAATCCCAGGATTTCAACAAGATCCACTGCTTTAAGATTGTGTTCCTTCATGATGTGTTTTAATAATTCTACGGGATCAATATCATCGAATGTATTGTGTTCGTCATCCCATTTTTCGATCAAAAGGGTAAGTAATTCGATTTCATCTTCGTTAGACTCGTAATTGCTAAAAACAAGCTTCTCCAGGATGTTACAGTACTTAAAATACTGTTCATCTGTTTTTATTACAGTATATTCTAATTGAGTCATCTGCCTGCATTAGAATTGTCTTACCGTATGTTGTTTTCCTGATTGACATAGTTTAGTGTATTCACTATGTGTACCAATCCACCGTATAAAAAGATAAATCATTTCATCACCAAAGTGGTAATCACTGATCATTCTGTAATTGTTTCCTCCAATATTGAAGACGATTCGTTTTGAACCTCCTCCTAACAGGTCTGCATGATTGAAAGACTCAACTATATCTTGTGGGTTATTGCAATCAACCCTTTTCAGTTGAGCAATCCAGTTGTAGAATGCAGAACTGCTTAGCCTGTGATTCTCTACAAAGAGATCTATGTTGCGTTTCTTAACCAGGTGAATGCGCATCTGGTTGATGTAAATATACAAATAAGTTTCATTAAGGGAAACATTTGAAGAAATACTTCCCTCTCTACATCATTGATACTACATTGTTCCATATATCAGCCCGGGTAAGTTGTAAAAATTGAAGTAAAAACCGTGATGCAGGCGAATCGACCTGGATCTGCGGTGCTATCTCAGCTGGCTGAGGAGCGCCAGTTGAGGTAGAAAGTGGAAAGTTAGCGAGAAGTTGACTATCGGTCGAGTTGATACTCTTTGATTAGAACGGTGACTGATAGATTCAGGTAGGTTGCCAATCCACGTATCATACTCAGAGTTAATCTTCTGCGGCGGTTGAGAATTTCAGACACACGATTTTTTCCTCCAAGAACAGGTATCAGGTCGATCTGCTTTAAATTCATCTCTTCCATCCTTATTTTTATGGCTTCGATGGGATCAGGTGCTTCAATGAGGTAGTGATGCTCTTCATAATTATCGATCAACAACCCCAAGATATCAGCCTCATCACTCTCGTGAGTTCCAACTGGGGTATCAAATAAGATTTCCAATCGTTGTAAAGCGATCTGATAATCAGATTCTGTTTTAATGGGTTTAATATCCATTATAAAGTATTCTATATCGTATTGGCATTTATGCTATTGTCTTGTTTGCGGGTACCTATGAAACGAATATATGCCCATTTTTTTTCAAAGTTGAATTTCACCACCAACCTGTAAGAGTTTCCCTTAATGTTAAAGACAATTCGACCGTTTTTAAGTATGCTTGCATTTGGATAAAATTGTTTTATTTCATTAAGTGTCTTCCAGTCATAGTGCATTGCCGTTTTATACCAAGTCTTCAAGTTTTGTTCAGAATCAGGATATTTTTCCCAAAATTTCCTGAGTGAACTTTTTGCAAAAATCCTTTCCATTTGGCCTTATCCATTAACAAAGATATACATAATTCCCAAAATGGGAACTTTCAATCTAGTAATAATCTCCTAGTGTCATATTTTGATGTGTCAAAGGGTAAGAAATCAGCGTTAAAGTCCGAAATCACCTCTTGATTTGCAAAGTTTGGTAAGAATTACGAGGAAAAGAATTTGCGCAGAATGATTCAGTTTGCAGAAAGATATCCGGATGCTGAAAATTTCGTTACACTGTCACGACATTCATCATGGTCTCATTTTCCTGTCTTCGTCATCGGGACACCTTGTCGAATTGTACTCGATTAACTCTAGTGCTCGAGCCTGAACTTACCAAGCTTGAAATGACCTGGTGGAATTTATCAGGATTGCAAGAAATCCTTCAAGGAGCTTGCCTCAATATTTATCTTCAGGCCAAGTCTGGAATTTTTTATGCCCTGATCAGACCCGATGGGATTCAACAGTGAAATGCTTGCTCCGCTGTCATTAAGCATTCTTTGATGTTCTGATGTCCATTCCAATTCAAGAATGTCGGAGAGAAACAAATAGCGCTTCTTAGCAGCATGGC
>JAOZUK010000131.1 GCA_029938715.1 Bacteroidales bacterium
GCAAGGCGTAGCATTTCCTCCGAGGAAACAGCCATTTCCCTGATATACTGATCCGCAAACATTGAAATGTTAAGCATTTTCCCCAAATATGACGAAGAACCAGGTTGGTTGGTTTTTCCACATGATCCTGCAACAGTTTTTGATTAAATTTGAAGATAGATGCAGAATTTAAATAAAGGCGTTTACACAAAGTATTCTACAGACCCCGGCACATTAATTTAAGCCTCAAATGATTGATCTTATCAAGATTATTCCTAAGATCGAATCTGAATTAAACCGTATCATTCCAAATGATTACATCGTTCAAAATATAAAACGACCACTGTGTAATGCCTACAAACAGTGGTCGTTATTTATTGCTTTGTCGGGGTGAGAACCTAACTTTATAGTATTCAAGGATAGCGAAACACTTTTTTAAGGTAAGTTCCCGCTCTACTTGGTTTGAATTCAATATGTGTCAAGCAAGCATTCATCGAATAATATCTCTATTCAACGAAAAACCTGAACAGATCCTTCACTAAACAGGGATGTTTGGTTTCAGAATTCTATATGAGCATAAGTTAAACAGCAACCATACGATTATCATTCACAAATATTGGGGACCTTACGCCATTGATGGAAATCAGGCATAAAATTAGTCAGGTAATGGGTGAGTATAATGGTAATTAATGAGTGATTTATGGTCTGAACCACATTATTTATACCTTGTATTTTATTGCATTTTCCATATGAAGATTATAAAAAGGATTCCATTGAAGCTGATTTGGGCACAGGTTTTTGCACTGGTCCTGTGGTTCCTTATTACGGTGATCGAATGGACCAATAATCCGAAATCCAATCCGGGTATTATGATCCCGGTGATCATCAGGGCTACAGAAGCCCTTTCGATCTTCCTGATTTCCTCGCTTTTTATTCTGGTTCTTGAGAACATTCAAACCAGTCTGAATAAAGTCTGGATAAGGTTTTTACTTTTATTAGCCATCTATCCGGGGGCGATGGTGGCCAATTTACTTTCCCTTGGAATCCGCTCTCTCATTGGCTATGCTCCACCCCCATTGGGAAGTTTTTTCTTTATCCATAGTCTCCATTTTTATCTGCCAATGTTGCTGGTCCTGGTAACTTATGCCATAGTCAGGAACCAAATCGAGATCACCGAAGTACGTGAGAACAAGTTAAAAGCTGAAACTCTTGCTCAGCAAGCCAGGTGGGTGATGCTACGCTATCAGGTCAATCCACACTTCCTGTTTAATGCTTTAAACTCTATCAGGGCATTGATTGGGGAAGATGATAAAAATGCAAGGAGAATTGTTACAGAACTCGCAGAATACTTCAGGTACAGCTTAACCCGTGACAAAGCAACACTGGTCTCACTAAAAGAGGAAATGTATGCGGTGGGTAGCTACCTGGAGATCCAGAAGATCAGGTTTCGCAGCAGACTCGAGGTTGTAACCGAACTTAGTCCGGTGACCCTGAGTTGTGCTGTTCCTGTATTTTCTGTTCAGACCCTGGTTGAAAACGCGATAAAATATGGGATGAAGACTTCCCCCGGGACTTTGCAAATAACGATATCTTCGTTCCAACAGGATGATATACTAAGGATTAAGGTAACTAATACGGGTAAACTGTTTGCTGGTGAAACCCATAGTAGTGGCAATGAGGGGTCTGGTACGGGACTGAAGAATCTAAAAGAGAGATTAAAGCATCTGGATCCATTCAGCCAGTTTCTATTGAGTGAAGAAGATGGCCACGTAGTGGCACAATTTGACTTGACAGTAAAAGCATTGGAAAATGAAACTATGGAAGGCACTGATTATCGATGACGAACCTCTCGCAAGACAGGAGCTGCAAAGAATGCTCCTTGATCATTCTCAGGTTCATGTTATTGGAGAAGCTGATTCTGTGCCCTCTGCAGTAGAGGCCATCGAGTCTCTTTCTCCCGATGTTCTATTCCTGGATATTGACCTGGGTTCTCATACTGGATTTGACCTGCTTGAGAAGGTCGCCAGGAATTTCAGAATTATCTTTGTGACTGCCTTTGATGAATATGCAATAAGGGCATTTAAGGTAAATGCACTTGATTACCTTCTTAAACCGATACACCCAGAAAGACTTCAACAGTCATTGGAACGTCTGGGAAACCCTTACAACTACCAATCAGATTTTCTGTTGAAACCCTTTGATAAGGTTCTTCTCTCAAATCAGGGGTATTCAAGACTGGTATCAGTCAGTTCCATCTCATACATAGAAGCATATGGTGATTATACCAGGATTCACACCCGTGACGGATTCACTGGCACTTTACATCATACTATCAAGCGGTGGGTGGAACGATTGCCTCACAAAATGTTTTTCCAGTGTCACAGATCTTATATTGTTAATACAGATTACATTGCCAGATTGAACAAGAAAAACAAAGACAGTTTTGAGGTGATACTGAAATATCCTGAAGTTTTTATCCCGGTGAGTCGGGGATATAGCCGTAAGATCCTGGAGACTTTCAGGCCTACATGACCATTGGCCGAACACTTTCCCCATCCAACGAATATTCTATTACAGCTTCTGCTCCATTCCATAAGTTTATTTCATTCTTATTAATGAGGATAAAATGAAAATCATTCGGAAATTGGGTAATGCAGAGTATTTCTACTATCTGTACAATAAACTTGCTCCAACCAATTTTGTGGTTATTGCTTCGTTGAATATCAATTTAGAAATAAAAGCAATTTCAAAATCACTGAATACACTGGTCAATACGTACGAGATTTTTGGCACGAAAATCGTCCCTGTTTCTTCAACTCAACTTGCCTTTTGTGAAAACCCTATCCAGACCATTGAACCTCATGAAGTCATAGGACCCGCAAACATGCTAAATTCTATAATAGCACAGGAGGTCAATTCTCCCCTGAAACATGATAATGAACCACTTCATATTACAATTTTCACAGAGAATGAGTCAAAATCCCAGCATTTGCTTTTTACATTCAACCATATTCTAACAGATGCTGCGGCAGCAGTCATGATGGTCCAGAAAACGGTTGCTTATGCTTTGTCCGGACGAGTACCACTGGCAGTTGACCAGAAAGCCATTTCATTGAATCTGGAGAGAATGTTGCCGTCAAGTGTTCGTGGTCTGGGTTTCTTAAGAACAGCCTTTTCACTAGTCAGAAGGAGTGTATTAATCAAGAGAAGAGATAAAAAGTTGCAGCAAAGGATATCTGGAGAATATAATTTTCATTCTCGCTCTGTATATATTAATAGAATACGGATCCAGAAGCAACCATCGCAAAATATTCGAAAACTGGCCCGGAACAACCGCCTGACTATACATCATATACTGAGTGCAATCTTAGCAGTTATTGTACGTAAGCAATATGAACAGAAAGGCAAAATTCCCCTGACAATCTCCATGCCAGTTAGTTTAAGAAAGATGCTCAATCCGGAAATAGATTTTGAAGTTCCCGGATTGTATATCTCTGTTCCAAAGCTAAACATCCCAGTGAGTAATGATGATCATATCGTCAAAGTTGCCAAACTGATAAAGACCGAATTACAACACGTAATACACTCAAAAGAAGTACTGATTCTTTGGAATCTGTTGACGCGAAAGAAATTTCCTAATACCGGCGAAGGCTTGGAAAGAATGGACATGACCTTTTCAAAAAATGCTGACTCGGCAATGATTACCAATCTTGGGGTTATTCCAATAATTCCTGAGCTTGAATCAAAGAATCTCATTCGTTCACTTCATTTCGCTGTCGCACCTCCAAAAGATGCGTTGTTGTGTTGTGCCGTAAGTTCTTACAGGGAAGAAATGGTTTTGAATTTTTGTTTTAACACGGATCTGCTTCCTAAAAATAATTGCCAGACGCTATATCAGGAATTTGAATCTGAGTTAAATGAGATCACTAAGGGCTATTGATCGATTCAATTCCCCATTCATCGTGAAAACCATCTTCTTGAAGTGACAATGCGATAGCTTGACAATAAATACATCTTTATGCTCACCGGTGGAGCGATTTTGATCTGGGTTATTATTTCATACATCAGGATATGAAGCATCTGCTTTTCATACTATTTCTAATTATACAAAACATGTGGGTCATTGGACAAGAGCTATCGTATAACAGGTTTAATCAGCACATCAATCAGCTCGAATCAGAAGGTGACTACCAAAGGGCCATGGATTACCTCTGTGCATACCGGGACAATTTTCCCAATCAATGGTTTATGCTTTCGAAGGAAGAGATCTTTCTGAATGAGAAAATGATGAAGTATGAGCAAAACATAGCTATATATAGAGAAGGTCAAAGACAAGGGTATTTCTACTTTCTGCATCCTGCTATTCCGCAATATCAACCCTATCTTACTTTAGAAGGTTGGGAAGAGCTTATGGCATCTGACAGGGAACTACACCGGAAGGCACTGGAGAAATCCATTACTAAATACCAGGTGGATCTCCCCCCTGAGTTCGTAGCAGGAGAGGTCTACCCTCTATTTATAGTATTCCACGGGGGTAATAGTAACTTCGAGAAAGTACGTAAACACTGGAACGATCCCGAGTTGGAGAGCAAGTTCATCAAAGTATACTTACAATCCTACAGGCATTTCGATTCTGAGGCATATACCTGGAGGTCAGGAGATCAAAGGGCTGATAGTGAAATCAAACGGGTTTATAGTGAACTCCAACAGCATTACAGGATCGACTCAAACAAGATTATCGTTGCAGGTATGTCAGCCGGGGCCACCTATGCAATTGACATGGCGTTGCGTGATGTCATTCCTGTCACTGGGTTTATCGTCTTCTGTCCTGGAATACCCTACAAATTAAAATCGGATACTGCGTATGGACATCTCAAGTCTGATATGAGGGGATACCTGCTTGGCGGTGAGCACGATTACTACCTGGATCACCAGCAGAAACTGACCCATATCTTCGATGCTATAGGACTGGATTATAAGTACTCCATTGTAGAGGGCATGTCGCACCAATACCCTGAGAATGAATCCATATATATTAAAGAAGGAATAAAACACATTCTGAATGATGAAAAATAATGCACTTGTAGTAATGATCCTCCCACTGCTGCTATATGCTTCTTCGTGTTCGAATAAAAGCTATATAGAGTATCGCGGAGAACTCACCATTATACACCTGAAGGGGTCTCCCTTCGAACGAGGAGTAGCTTATGGTGATCTGCTACATAAAGAGATCCATGAAACCATATCCAATTGGGAAGGTGAAATTGAAGATGTCTTCCAAACCGATCTACAAACAACCATCGGGGATTTTTTTAACAGAACCACCTATAACAAAGACTTGAGGCGACTTCATTCTGATCTGATAGAGGAGGTATATGGCATGTCTGAATCTACCGGAATTGATTTCAGTACCCTGCTGGCTTTTCAATTAAGTGAAGAATTGTCTACCGTAATGGAAGATGATGGCGGATCAAATTGTACGACTATCGGGATTGCAGGAAATGATACCTTACCTACCATTCTTGCCCAGAACATGGATCCTCCCTTTTTCCTTCATGGGCATCCGCTGGTATTGCATATAATACCTGAGAAGAATAAGCCCGAGTCATATGTTTTTTCTGTACCCGGATTACTGGGAATGGCTGGACTTAACGAGAAAGGGGTGGCCGTTACATGTAACGGGATCTCTATGCTGAATCATGCTTCACACGGTATGCCGGTCGTATCGATTGTCAGAAGAATCCTCTCTCAGCAGGATCTGGAACATGCAGTGGACTTCTTAAAGGGAACTTCCTTTGCTATTCCACAGTGTTATACGGTGGGAGGAGTTAACGGAGTTCGCTGTTTCGAGTGCAGTGCAAATCAAATCGCGGAGTTTTATCCATTTGAAGAATCGAACATCGCCTTGCATACCAACTTTCCTATCAGGAACCGGGACTTTACACAAAAGTATGTTGAACTGTTACAAGCGTATGGTAAGACGGTGAATGATCCTTATTACTGCCCACGCTATTTCCTGGCTTATGACAAAATAAAAGAATACCACAGGAAATTAAACATCAATAGCATTCAATCTATTCTGAGACTTGCAGAGCCAGATATGGAACCTATACTGAACAGATACACATTAGGGACGCTGGTTATGGAGCTGGATTCAAGTCCGTCGCTGCTACTGGCTCTGGGGCAGAAGGAAGGAGCGAAGTTTCACAGATTGGAATTTTAAACTTATTAATTAAAGGGTAGAGGAATGAAATTTTCGATGATGGTTACAATGCTCCTCGTATTATTATCCTGTACGGAATGGAGAGCATCAGATTCTGGCGGATCTGCACAATACGAAGATCTGCAATATGAATTCCCTTCCCTGGTGCATACATTCGAGTGTCTGGATTCTGACGCATTGCTTGTTCAAACCGGAGCCCTGCACTCTCTTCCCCTTTTCAGACTTTTGTACGAGGATGCCATGCAGGTCCCTGCCAAGGGTATAAAACTGTGTGATGCATTCATTCGGGATTGCCGAAATCCTGAAGCCATCCTATATCATACATTCAGGATGCTTGGTGCTCCCGCCGGAGGGCATGGACCGCCTCTGGCGAGTACTTCCCCTCGATCCCACACCATCCCTAGTTCCGATAATCTGGATCTGGTGATTTCTGAGTTGACCAATAAGATTGGATTCAGTTTTTTAAAGGAGGGTGAGAGAAGCTGGAAGATATTGCCCCTTGAGATCAGGATCCGTATTCTTGAAACTTTATATGCAATGGAAGAAGCTGATTTGGTGCTTCAACAGTTTATCGGACCCATTATGGATGTTGCGGAATTCGAAAAGGGCAATGGTATCAAACAGATGCTTACTTCGCTAATGGAACCCTGGCATAATAAGCAGCTGAACAATCTGTCTGCAATCACCTATATCGAAAAAGCAGATCTGAGGAAGCTTTCGTTTGCATCCAGACTACTGGCTACGGAACTTTCCCGTTTGTCTAGAATAAACAGCGCAGAGATACCCGTCGCATTTAAAAACTGTTTAATCAGTACCAACCTGGGCCAGATAGGAATCTTTGGATCTGGGAATGATACCATTGATGGAACATTTGCGCTTCTCATCGATTTGGGGGGGAATGATCTTCATACAGGTAATATTGCCAGTCCAGTTTCTTTCCGTAACCCCATTTCCATGATAATTGATCTGGCAGGAGACGACACCTACGATGCACAAAACGGTTACCTGGTAAACGGTTGTATGGGATTTGGAATGCTGATTGATGTTGCAGGGAAAGATCTCTATCAGTCGGAGAACAGTGGTATTGCCTCTGCATGTTACGGAACGGCTATGCTATATGATATGCAAGGAGATGATATCTACTTAAGCCATTCCGGGTTCTCCCAGGGAGTTGCACACCTTGGTTCAGGAGTGCTGGTTGACCTTGAAGGAGATGACGAATACTGCTGCAACAACAGTTCCCAGGGGTATGGAGGGACGATGGGGACAGGATTACTGATGGACCTTTCTGGAGATGACAAATACAACTATTCCCATGAAACCCCTTCCTTTGTTCAGGGTGCTTCACGGGGAAGATGGGCAGAAGCCACAGACGGTCACACTCTTGGTGGCGGTCTGGGGATTTTTATTGAGGGAGGGGGCTCGGATCAATACCATGCAAATAGTTTTTCGCAGGGTGCCGCCTATTTCATGGGAACCGGACTGTTTTTTGATCTGCAGGGAGATGACCATTATTACGCTGTTTCACATAGTCAGGGATATGGTGCACATTACTCACTTTCCGCTTTTTTCGAAATGTCGGGAGATGACCGCTACAACCCAGGTGTGGATTCTTTACAGATTACCCAGATTCTGGGAAGCGGACGTGACCTGTCAGTAGGTTGGTTTATCGAAGAGAAGGGGGACGACTCATACTATTTCGGGAACCGCAGTGCCGGCATCGGGGATCTGAATGGCATCGGCATTATGTGGGATCGAAGGGGCAGTGATACCTACACATGGTATCAAAATTCCTTACATCCCCGAAGTCCATCCATGGGACAGACCATGAAACTTACTCCGGGTATGAGGATTGGACCTAGGATCATCAACTTTCCGAAAGGGGAGCAGCTTGGAGTTTTCAGGGATGACCACCAATCGAAACGGATTATTGTACCAAAGAAGTAGACCATGAAATATTTGCTATTCATATGGAGTTTAATGCTATTCCAGGTACAGCCAGCAAGGGGCTGTACCGCCTTTTGCATGCAATCGGAACAAAGGGTTCTGTTGGGGAAAAATTTAGACTGGCCAGTGGATAAAGGATTGATACTGATCAACCGGGCAGGGATTCGAAAAAGCTCCCTGCCAGCTACTTTTGGCACCATTTCCTGGATTTCTCGGTACAGCAGCATTACCTTCAACCAATTCGGGAAGGAATTCCCGCTGGGTGGGATGAACGAAAAGGGACTGGTGGTTGAGGAATTGAACATGCCAACGGTGCAAACCTTCAGCTTACCTTCAAAATATGGCATAAATGAGTTTCAACTGGTACAGTATATGCTTGATAATTTTTCCTCGGTAGAGGAGATTGAAGAGGCTATGAAACAGTTCCAGATAGAGCCTCTTTTGCTCTCATTGCATTATCTGATTATGGACAGTAAGGGAAACAGCATTGTCATGGAATTTGATGGGGAAAAATTCAGACTCTATCCTACATTGCAAACCGGATTTCCCATATTGAGTAACAACCTCTATAATGAATCGATCCGGTATTTGAAGAACTTCAGTGGATTTGGCGGGGACCAAGAGATTCGTCATAGGTCAGGATCAAATGAGCGGTTTGTTTCTGTAGCAAGTATGCTTTCGAAAAACCATACAGAATCGTTGGTTAAAACCTCATTTGCTATATTAGACACTGTTTCCCAGTCCGATACGCGCTGGAGCATTGTATATGATGCTACTGATCTTAAAATCCATCTTAAATCTCACAGCTGTAGGGGAACTAGACAAATCATTTTGCAGAATCTCCTGGCAACGGAAGAAACCTCCGTTTTAGGTATCGATATCACTGAATGCAGTTCTGATGGCAAGAACTCCTTTAGGGTTATCACGCCCAGGGAGAACCGTCTCCTCATTCAATCTGTACTGGAGCAGCTGAATGAGGAAACAGAACTGGCAGGTATGCAAAGGCTAATTGATAAACTTTCCAGTTATGGTTTCAATCCTTCTGAAGAGGAACTTGTCAGAGAGCTTAATCATGAGGTACGCTCTTTGCCCAAAGGATCTCCCCTGGGATACGGGGATTCATATCTGCAGGAAGCAGCTGACTGGGATAAGTACTGGGTGTACGGACTTGGAGAGGCTACACATGGTACCCTGGACTTTTTCGAGCTAAAACAAAGACTCTTTCGTTACCTGGTTGAGCATCATCAATGTAGAGTACTTGCTTACGAATACAGCTACAGGAAATCATTATTGGTGAACGATTATATTCATCACAAGTACCACTGTCTGGATTCATTATTCAAGGGTGATTTGTGGATTCAGGACAATGAAATAGTACGAGAGCTTATTCAATGGATGCGACAGTTTAATGATGGTAAGGAGGAACATGAAAAGGTTCATTTCATAGGCATCGATAACCAGGTAGATGCCATGAGGCTCAAGGAGGTGATTGACCAGATCGCATCATTCCTGCCTGAATTTAGGCCGGATACCTCCATATTCCCATACAACCTACCCGGCAAAAAAGTGGTGGCCTACCAGAAGATGACCGAAACAGAATACGAGGAGATCAAACTTGCAATATGGTCACTAGAAGATGAAGTGAAATCCTGCACCTCCGCAAAACCATCCAGTTTACAGATTGCGGTGCGCCTGGTCCGGTCCCTTCAGAAGTCACACGATTTCCTTTACCACTATTATGCGTCCGGGAAAAACCTCAGGGACTATCAGATGGCTGAGAATATACTGGAATTAATCAATGAAACAGGCAAAAATGTTAGAGTTGCTGTCTGGGCCCACAATGCTCATGTGGCATGTAATCCTTATTACTATGCAAATGGAGGTGCATCCATGGGATGGCACCTTCGGCAGGCTTTGAAGGAACAATACCTGTCCATAGCTACATCTTTTTCAACTGGTGAGTTTACGGCTGTAATGCTGGATTCTAATGGGAACGATACCCCTCCATTGACCTGCCGGATTACTTCAGCCCCTCCCCTGGGATCATTCAATACTATCTTTCATCAGGCAAGGTCTCCACAGTTTCTCCTGAATATACCTCATATAGATAGGGGCACACCCTTGTATCAGTTTCTCAGTGAAACCAGACCCATGATCGGTGTCGGAGATCTCTATCTGGGAGCTCCCGAGAAGCATTTCACAGAAGACCGGATTATCAATCTGGTTCAGGCGCATAATTTGCTTTTTTACTTCACAGATACAAAACCATTACCCATAAAAGAGACTTCAAATGAAAACTAACAACTTTAATTGGGAGAAACTGTCGGCCATTTACTTGTTAACAGTAGGAGTTTCAGTTCTGATCCTCTGGACCATTATATTGTCCTCTGGAGAAATTGTGGAAGGTCCGATTGAGTTTTCTTTCCACCTGTTTTCGGAAATCCTTATGGCAGTCACTTGTATTTTAGCAGGTATGATATTCCTGAGAAACCGGTCCAGCAGCAGAAAAATGTGCATAGCGGGGCATTCATTGATCATTTACTCGGTCCTAAATGCAGCGGGCTACTATGCACAAACAGGTTCTTATGCAATGCCGGTTGTTTTTATTGCTCTGTTTCTGATTTCCATGATCTTTGTTGTACGCTTTATCTATTATCATAATTAGCTGTTAACAAATTCTTGGCCAGTAAACTCAAATAAAGCTAATTTCTTGGTGTAGAAGAAATGTTTCCCCAAGAAGGAATTCAAACGATTCACATGGTACATGTCTCTCACCTTGTATTTGAATCTAGCCGGGGCGAAACCCTCGCCGTATTCAATCCCTCCAATTGAGGTGGTGATGTAGAACCTTGCCTTGAGATAGTAGTATTGAAATAGTTATTTCTGGTCTGACATTAACCCTGACACTATTAGTGCTGAGGCACGCAGTGTGGCATCATTAACAACCAACCTAACCCAGGTTATGTAATGCTTTACATAACCTGGGAAGAAAAAACTACATGTTTGCTGAATCGGATGATGGAGCACAGCGTGCAGCTCTGATCTATTCATTTATGGGGTCCTGTAAAATCCACAATGTGGAATCCTATGCTTGGCTCAAGGATGTACTCACCCGGATACCGGACCAATCCATCCACAAACTTGAGGAAATACTACCGGGATATTTGCCCGAAAAATTAAAAGAGAATCTCATTACCCGCCCACCCATAAGGAAATCACCTAGGGTATGCCAGACCGAAGGCTTACATATATTCTGTGCTTTTTGTATTCGAAGTGCTGACAAAAAAGTAATACTTCAAGTGATGCACTGAATCTATTATGAATAAAGGCATTCATCACTATTACTTGCTGACAAAATGCCCAAATACGCCAAAAGTGCTGACAAATCTACGATTGATTATCAGCAACATAGCCCATTTGGATAGTCCTACCCCCGCTACTA
>JAOZUK010000029.1:0-2224 GCA_029938715.1 Bacteroidales bacterium
ACAATCACGAGATCGGTGGCTTCCAGTGCTTTAATCACTTTTTGGGAATTCGGATCAGTTTGAACAACATCTTCTCCAATAATCCAGATAGCCTTTAATTTTCCTTCCAAAGCTGCATTAAACATTTCAGGAATCTTATATCCAATACCTCTTGGTACATCAACTCCGTAGAAGTGTTTAAACTTCTTATTAACTTCATCATCCGTGATGTCTAAATATCCGGCACCCTGATGTGGTTGAACCCCCATATCAGCACTTCCCTGAACGTTATTCTGCCCACGAAGCGGATTCACTCCGACCCCTCTTCTCCCAATGTTTCCTGTTAAAAGAGCTAATTCGGCTATTTGTATAACTGTAAAGGTTCCCTGTGAATGTTCAGTGACTCCTAAACCATGAAATGACATTGCATTTGGTGCAGAAGCGTAAGCAATTGCTGCCTCTCTTACAAGATTGCGATCAACACCTGAAACTTCCTCCATCCTGTCCAGGTTGATATTCATTATATTCGTCTTGAACGCTTCAAACCCTTCCGTTCTTTTATCAATAAACTTTTCATCCGCCAATCCTTCTGAGATGATATAATAGATCATCATATTAAGTACGGCCACATTGGTTCCCGGCCTGAGGGCAAGATGATAGGTTGCATACCTGGCCAGTTCGGTACGCCTTGGATCTATTACAATGGATACATGACCTGATTTCATGGCAAATTGCTTCAATCTGGCTCCTGTAACCGGATGTGCTGTGGTAGGATTGGCACCAATTACCAAAATACAATTAGTATCATCTAAATCATTGATTGAATTTGTTGCCGCTCCCGTGCCAAATGTTCTCTGCAACCCTAAAGCTGTCGGAGAGTGACAGACCCTTGCACACCCGTCAATATTATTCGTCCCGATGACTGTCCGGATAAATTTCTGCATGAGATAATTCTCCTCATTGGTACATCTGGAAGAGGAGATTCCTGCAATTGAATCGGGTCCAAATTCTTTTTTATAGGATGAAAGTTTAGCAGCAATAAAATCATACGCCTCCTCCCAGCTCACTTTTTCAAATTCACCATTGCGTTTGATCATCGGAGCATTCAATCTATCAGGATGATTGTAGAATTTAAATGCATACCTGCCTTTTATACAAGCATGCCCCTGATTCACCTCTGCATCATAAGGTGCCTGAATACTCAGGACTTCACCATTGCTGGTTGAAACCTCAAGGTTGCATCCAACCCCGCAATAGGTACAGATCGTTCTTACTTTATCGGTTGCCAGGATTGCTTTTGATTGAAAAACATCAGATATGGCTGCAGTAGGACAAACCTGTGAGCAAGCACCACAACTGACACAATCCGAATCCATGAATGATTGATTATTTCCCTTTACAATATGAGCATCAAATCCTCTTCCTGCCATACTCAGCACAAATTGTCCCTGTACTTCATCACATACCCTGACACACCGATAACAATTAATACATCCAGAAAGATTGGAAATCATGTAGGGGTGACCCGAATCTGTTTTTCTGTCAAGATGGTTTTCACCTTCCGGATATCTGACTTCCCTTATACCTACTTGTGCAGCTACTTTCTGAAGTTCACAATTACCATTTACCTCACATGTTAAACAATCCAATGGATGATCTGTAAGAACAAGTTCAATGATGTTCTTTCGGAGTACTTTGATAGAATCTGAATTGGGGTAAATGTATTGGCCTTCAGTAACAGGAGTGTGACATGAAGCCATGACAGATACAGATCCGCTTTTTTTTGAAGCCACATCCACACTACATATCCTGCATGAACCAAATGGATCAAGATCCGGGGAATCGCATAATGTGGGAACCAGATTTTCTCCTTTATGCCTTCTGATAAAAGAGAGCATTGTTTCCCCATTTTTTATTTCAAAAGGCTGATTGTCTATATATGCAAATTTCATTTTATATGCAGATTCTATGTGAAATATTGTTCCAGCTCGCCTCCAAAATATTCCATTGCGTTTCTTAGGGGTAAAGGGATTCCTCCACCATGTGCGCAGAGGGATCCTTTCTCAAGTGTGGTGAGAAGATCATTGAACAGATCCCTGTTTATCTTATATTCAGAGTTTAAAGCTTTTATGCACAATTCATGTCCTCTTTTCGTTCCAAGTCTGCATGGGAAACATTTTCCACAACTTTCATAAGCAGCAAAATCGAACAGGTGTTCAATGAATTTCATCATTGGAAAATCTTC
>JAOZUK010000029.1:2324-36075 GCA_029938715.1 Bacteroidales bacterium
TCGAGAAAGATTCAAAGTCCATGGTAAGATTGTTGATTTTTGAGATGGGTACCAGCCCGCCTAAAGGGCCTCCAATTTGCAAGGCTTTAACCGGTGTTTTAAATCCACCTCCCAAATCGTTCACGATCACTGACAGAGGTATTCCCATTTCCACTTCATAGATCCCCGGATTATTGAATAAACCATCCAAACATACGAGCTTTGTTCCGGAGGAGCGATCCGTTCCAATTGCTTTCCAGGCTTCTCCTCCCTGTTCAACAATATAATGCAAAGCTGAAAGTGTTTCGACATTAATCACCATTGTGGGTTTATTGAATAATCCCTGTTGAGCCGGATAGGGAGGTCGAATACGAACTTCAGGACGTTGTCCTTCGATTGAATTAATCAAGGCTGTCTCTTCACCACATAAATAGGAACCCTGAGCCTGGATTATCTTCATATCAAAACTAAATCCTGTGCCGTCAATATTATTTCCGAGTAAGCCTTCCGAATGGAGTTCATCGATCGCCTTTTGGACAATAACTGCTGCTCTGGGATATTCTGCCCGAATATATAAAACACCATAGTTTGCATGAGTTACATATCCTGAGATTAACATACCAAATAGTACTGAATGGGGTCTTTGTTCCATTAAATATCTATCTGAATAGGCTCCGGGATCCCCTTCATCAGCATTACAAATGATGAATTTTGTGTCACTTTCCGTATTGCGACAAAACTCTAATTTTAATCCTGTTGGGAAACCTGCGCCACCACGTCCTCTAATGGCTGAAGATTTTATGTTTTCAAGAACGAGAGATGAATCCTTCTTTAGTAAATCTCTGAATGGAGCATAATACCGGTTAATATTTGTGAATGGCCTGGTTAGAATCTCTTTACCATACGCTTTAATGCTATATTGATCAAGATTTAATTCATCCTTTCCATTAATTATTTCTGCAAGCTCAGCAATCGCTGTCCCCGAATAGTTTTTTCCATCAAAGTGAAAAGCACTGTTCTCATGGCATCTTCCAAGGCAGGTCATCTGACCAATTTCATCATGGGTGAAATGATTATTTAGCTCTTGAGTTACTTTGTCTTGCGTGCCTGAGCAAACACAGGAAGTTCCATCACAAACATAGACCTTCTTACCCTTGTTCTCCGGTTTTAAGAAATCATAAAATGTAGCTGTACCGTATGTATTGGCTTTACCGACCAGGAACTCATCAGCAAGACGATTCAGGTCATCAACACTGGGTGTACCTGTTGGTTTTGCCAATTTCCCAAGTCTGCTAAAAAGGTTATCATCTAATCCTTTTCTGCCTGACAATTCACTTAAATTCTTTGACATAATATCGTTTAACCGGCCTTGATAAATTGTATAGTGTTTTTTGTTCGTTGTGGATGTGAATAGCATGTAGCTCTATTCTCACGACAAAACGCAAATAGTGTGAGCCCAAGTTCTTTGGCATAATCAACTGCCAATGAAGAAGGTGCAGATATGGCTGCCAGAAATGGAATTCTGGCTTTAAAACATTTGATCACAATTTCGTAGGAAACACGTCCACTAACTGTCAGGCATGAAGCCTGATTCAGTTTCTTTGACAAAATAAGGTCCCCAATTACTTTGTCCACCGCATTATGTCTGCCAATATCTTCCTTCGAACAAAGCATTTCTCCTTGAATGGTGAAAGCAGCCGCAGCATGTGTTCCTCCCGATTGACGAAATGCAAACTGTGAAGCATTCATCTTTTGAAATATTTCGTGAATCACATAAAATTCGATTCTTGCCTGATCATCTATCGTCTCTCCCGGGACAGACAAATCCTCCAATTCAGTTCGCCCGCAAATACCACACGACGATACTGATAACAGGCTTCTGCTGTTTGCATATCCATAGCCCAGCTCCTTTTCAGGAATTGACAGGTCCACTGAAGTTACAATTCCCTCATCGCTTTCTTTTTTCAGAAATAAATCAGGGATAGATTTAGTATCCATCAGGATTCCCTCTGAATGAAGCAATCCCCTTACCAGGCTGGCATCATCCCCTGGTGTTCGCATGGTTACCGTAAATGGTTTGTTGTTGATATTGATCTGCAAAGCTTCTTCAATGATGAGTGAATCAGCAATTTTGTTCACTTCATCCAATTCAAATTTTCTGCCTTCATAAATCCGTGTAATCATAGAATATCTTTTCAATTCAATATTTCTTCTGTCTCAAACGTAAATATAGTTCTTTTGAAGAATGTCACAGAGGGTGAGAGTTTCATGGGAATCTCAAAGTCAATTCGGGGAAAAGGTCCTGAGTTTCATATGACGGTTCTTCTGGGTTCTGTCGCATCTATTGAAGTAAAACCAATAATTTCTTAGTTTAGTGCAGAACTAAACAAAGCATTAATGGATACAAAAGGTCATTGCTTTCCAAAATCAATTATCATACAAGCAGTATATTTGAAAATACGTTTTTCATTAAGTTATCGGGATGTTGAAGAGATAATGAGAATAAGGGGAGTAGAAGTGGATCATGCCACTATCCAGAGATGGGTTTTTAAGTTCATGCCAGAAATTGAAATCCAAATGCGAAAGAGAGAGAAGGAAGTTGGCAAGCGGTGGCGGATGGATGAAACTTATATCAAAGTGAAGGGTGTCTGGCGCTATTTATATCGAGCAGTCGATAAGGATGGACATACGATTGATTTTCTTCTGACAAAGCGAAGACGGCGTTTGAGTACTCAGTCATTTTTAATAAAGGCAATAGAAAACAATGGCACACCAGAGTTAATCAATATTGATAAAAGTGGTTCTAACAAAAGTGCGATCAAATTATATAACAAAAGATCATTTACCAATATTGAAATCAGGCAATGTAAATACTTGAATAATATAGTGGAACAGGACCACCGGTTTATTAAGTGGCGCATTCAACAGGGCTTAGGATTCAAGGAATTTGAGTCAGCAAGAAGAACAATTACAGGGATTGAGATAGTCCATATGATTAAGAAGAATCAACTGAATACTCAAGAGCAAAGTATGTTTAAATCGTTTAATTCCTTAGCCGCTTAGAACGGGATTTATTTGAATATTTTAGTGGATGGTTGAACAGGTGCGACAGAACCGCACTTTCCACCCCAAGAAGAAAGAACAGTTAAAACTCTTTTGATTTTTTCTACCACATTTTCTACTACTATCGAAAACCCCCTCAACATCAATGTGTTAAGGGGGTTGAAAGTCGGGGTAGCGGGATTTGAACCCACGACCTCGTCGTCCCGAACGACGCGCGCTACCGGGCTGCGCCATACCCCGAATTGGTTGGCAAAATTACCAAATCTTTACGAATTATTAAAGTACTCCTCGCACTCAGCCAGTAACTTCTCGGCATTGACTGGCACTACCCCTGCTTTCTCACAAACCTGTCCGCCTGCAAGGTTTGAAATGGCTGTGGTCTGCTCTGCATTCAGCCCGGCAATCACACATAACGCTGCCACACTGATCACTGTATCACCTGCACCCGATACATCTGCAATTTCCCTCCTAATGGCCGGGACATGCCTGAATCCATCTGTGCTAGCCGATAGAACGCCATGCTCACTGAGGGTAACCATCAGGGTATCGAATTCCTGTTTTTTCTGGTACTCCTGAACTGCAATAGATAGCTCCTCAATGTTGTGCTTGGATATATCCAGGTTCAATCCATGAGCCAGTTCCTTGTAATTTGGCTTGAACAATTTCACCCGCTTGTAGAGTTCAAAGCTTCGGAATTTGGGATCTACCAACACTGGTACTCCCACCCGCTCTGAGATGGCAATCACCTCTGAAATTACTCTGGGGGCCAGAACGCCTTTATCATAGTCCTGCATGATAATCGCATCGATTCCACCGCTGTCCAGCAGGTCGCTAAGTAATTCCAAAAACTGTTCCAGGATCCTGCCGCTTAAAAAAATATCCATCTCCTCATCCACTCTGAGCAGGTGCTGATTTCCACTGATAATTCGGGTTTTCTGGGTAGTGACTCTATGCTCATCCACAACCAGGCCGACGTCTGTGAGGTACTGTTCCTCCATCAGGTCGAGGAAGAGTTTTCCACGATGGTCTTCTCCAATCACAGAGCAAAGGATGGGCACTGCACCCATGGCTTTTACATTTAAGGCAACATTCGCTGCACCCCCGAGCCGGTTTTCCTCAATGACTCCAGAAACTATGGGTACCGGGGCTTCGGGTGAGACCCTGCCCACATTTCCCCACAGATAGGTGTCGATCATCACATCACCAATGATCAAAACTTTTTGGTTGCGAAACTCACTGAATAAGGACTCGAAATCTGTGGAATCAAACATATGTCAAAAATAAATCAGGGGCAAAGGTAAAATTTTAAACTCAATTGGGGTCCACATCAATGGAGATCCGGACTGACCTGAATACCTCATTGGCCGAAAGCTGGTCCAGCACTTCCCGTAAGAGCCCCCTGGCACGCTCATAAGATGCCTCCCGCTCCACCTTCAGAATGATCTGTTTTACAAATAGATTGTTGACCTTTCTAACGGGGGGATATTGAGGACCATATACCCGGCTGGAGAAAATTTCCTTCAAATCCTTTCCCACAAGATCGGTAGCGCTATCCAGGATTGAAGGAATCTTATGCCTGAATGTAATGCGAATCATTCGCCTGAACGGGGGGTACCCGAAAATCTGACGCTCTTCCATCTGATCGTGATAGAGTCCATCGTAATCGCTGTGTAGAATGAAACGTATCACCGGGTGATCGGGATCCATGGTTTGAATAATCACCCTTCCCTGCTTTTCCCTTCTGCCAGCTCTTCCACTTACCTGGGAAATCAGTTGAAAACTGCGCTCGAAGGCTCTGAAATCGGGGAAATTAAGCATGCTGTCTGCATCCAGCACTCCCACTAAACCCACATTGTCAAAATCAAAGCCTTTTGAAAGCATCTGTGTTCCGATCAGGACATCCAGGTTCCCGGCTTCGAAATTACCTAAGATCTTCTCATACCCTTTAGCCGACCGGGTGGTATCTGTATCGAGCCTTCCCACCCTGATCCCTTCAAATACAAGTGCAAGTTCATCTTCAATCTTCTCGGTTCCAAAACCCTTCATGGACATATGTGTGGAGGAACAGGAGGGGCATGCTCCCGGAACAGCCTCTTTATGGCCGCAATAGTGGCACTCCATCTTACCGCTGATGCGATGGTAAGTCAGACTAACATCGCAACGCATACACTTAGGTATATAACTACATTCGTTACATATTATGTAGTTGGAATGGCCCCGGCGGTTCTGGAACAGAATAACCTGCTCATTTCCCTCAATAGCCTCGGTGATTCCCTTCACCAGCTGGGGTGTAAAATGTGAAACCATCTGCTTCCGTTTGGTGGCCACACTGATGTTGGCAAGGGTGATCTCCGGTGGGTTCACATTTCCAAACCGCGTAGAGATGGAAACAAATCCGAACTTATTGTTCCTTGAATTATAGAGTGTCTCGAATGAGGGTGTGGCAGTACCAAGCAGTACTTTGGCATTGTGGTAAAGCGCCAGAATCTGCGCCGAATCTCTGGCATGATATCGGGGAGCAGGATCGTGTTGCTTAAAGGTGGTTTCGTGCTCCTCATCGATTATCACCAATCCCAACTCTTTAAAGGGAAGGAACAGGGCCGACCGAACACCGATTACCACCCTGTAGGGCTCATCTTCGGTAAGCCCAAGCAGGTTGCGGTGCACATGAACTCGCTCAGAGTCACTGTACCTTGAGTGGTAGACTCCCACCTGGCTGCCATATACCTCCCGCACCCTCCGAATGATCTGCGTGGTAAGCGCAATCTCGGGGAGCAGGTAGAGCACCTGCCTGTTATTCTTTATCATCTCCCCAATCAGGTGGATATAAAGCTCCGTTTTCCCACTTGAGGTTACTCCCTGTAACAGCACCGACTGATGGGTTCTAAACTGTTGCCTGACCTGTTCAAGTGCAAGAGATTGCTCTTTATTGAGGGGATATGGGTTCCTTGGTGGCGCCAGCTCCTTACCAAAAGGGCCCATCTCTTCCCTGTCGATCTGCTCCAGAATTCCTTTCTTTATAAGGGCGGTTAATGCTCCCGGCCCCGCTCCCTCTTTGAGCAACTCCTTTTTTAAAAGCAAAGGATTCGATCCGGGCCCCTCAACTTCGGTTAACTCCACTATTTTTTCAACCAGCTCTTTCTGTCTGGGGGCTTTCAGTAGCTGGTCCAGCAAACCATGGAGTGACTCTTCCGACTTGTACCCGGCAGTGAAATGAATATATGAGACTGTTCTTCTGGAAACCGAAGAGCGGACAAACTCATTAAGTTCTACCGCTCCTTTTTCGACCAGTTGCTTAAGAATGCGCGTAGGATTTTTGGATATTCCGGTCAGTTGAAGATCGCCCAGGATCACTTCACCCTGATCCCTCACCACCTCGAGCAGCAGTCTTTCAAAGCTGTCAAGTTCCCCCTGATCCACATAACCCGCATTGATCCTTACCCTGGATTCGCTTTCAGGCCTCAATCCCGATGGTATAGCCGCCCTCATCACTTCACCGGGATTACACATATAATAATCGGACATCCAATCCCAGAGTTGCAACTGTTGTTGTCCCACCAGAGGTTGCTCATCCAACACATCCAGCAGATGCTTGGGGACAAACCCCACAGGAGGATCGGATCCCATTGAATGGATGATAGCAGTGTAAATCCTTTTCCGGCCAAAAGAGACAAGTACCCTGCTCCCCGGTGAAACAAGATTTCTCATTGCATCAGGTACAGCATATGTAAATGTTCCTTCAACTGCCAGAGGCAATATCACCCTGGCGAATAGATTTTCAACGGTCATAAAATGATCTTAAACGGAAAGAATCTCCACCATTTTCATCAGACCAAAATTAAATAAAAATGTATTAAGAGAGGGCTAATTTTTTAACCTGTTCCTTTACCGCTTGAAGTTGATCCATGGAGGTAGAAGTGGCTCCACTGATACCTATTGATTTCACATCTTTGAACCACGTGGGATCTATTTCATTTATACTCGAAATCCAATGGGTTAGCGGATTAACAGACCTACAGAACTCAAAAAGCATTTTTCCGTTGGAGGAGTTTTTTCCACTTACAAAAAGAATCAACTCATAATCCATGGCAAATGCAGCCAGTCCCGGTTTACGTCTCTTCATCTGTCCACAGATGGTGCAGTCGGATTGGAACAGATCTCCTTCCTGCTGATTTGCAGATTGATTCAGATGGGCTTTCAGACCCTCTTCCACCTCTTTGTACAGATCAGGATCCATGGTGGTCTGTGAGAAGAGAAGAACTTTTTTTGAAGGGTCAATGGCAGGAATATCCTTCACTGAACTTACCACAGTTACATCTCCGTTGACCTGCCCCATAAGGCCTATGGTTTCCGGATGATCTGATTTCCCGAAAATGACCAGTTGATGGGTATCCCGATCCATGGCCCAATAGACCTCCTTTATTTTTGTCTGCAGGCGTGCTACAATAGGGCATGTACCGTCGATAATCTCCATCCCGTGCTCCCTGGCCAACCGGTACGTGGCAGGAGGTTCGCCATGTGCCCTCAAAAGCACCCTGCCGGGTTTTACCTCACTAAGCTCGCTGTGATCAATGGTTCTCAATCCCAGGGCTTCAAGTCGCAATACCTCCTGGCTGTTATGAACCATCTCTCCAAGGCCGTATAAAGGGTTGCCTTCCCGGAGATGAGCCTCCGCAGTTTTAATAACCTGGTCTACTCCAAAACAGAATCCGGCACCCGAATCCACTTCTATCTTCCTCATTCTTCAGTCCTTAATCGGTCAAACTTCTCCCTGAACCATACCATTTGCTCCTCTACAGTCATTTCGCTGTTATCCAGGACAATGGAATCATCTGCCTGTTTGAGTGGACTGTCCTCACGGCTGGAATCGATGTGATCACGCTTCTCCAGGTTCAGACGAACCTCTTCCAGTTCAACTAACATTCCCTTTTCAATTAGCTCCTTATATCGTCTTATGGCCCGAACCTCGGGCGATGCTGTAAGAAATATCTTCAGCTCTGCCTTCGGAAAAACTACTGTGCCTATATCCCGTCCATCCATCACCACTCCCTTTTCTTCTCCAAGTTTTCGCTGATACTCCACCATCTTTCTTCTCACTGATGAGATGGCCGCTATGTAACTTACATGATCCGCAACTTCCATCCTACGGATCAAATCTTCGACCATGCGCCCGTTTAAAAATATCTCGGTTCTCTGCTTATGGGGATTAAACCGGAGGTTTAACTCCACAGTTTTAAGTACCTCTTCAATCTGTTCAATTGGAGGTGCTTCTGTCTCATCAAACAGCCCCTTTTCCATAGCCGCCAGTGTTACAGATCGGTACATGGCCCCCGTATCAATATAGGCGTATCCTATCTCTGTGGCGATCCGCTTTGCATAGGTACTCTTTCCACAGGAGGAGTTACCATCAAGTGCAATGATGATTTTTTGATTTTTCAATTCCGCAGTTTTATCATCGCAAATATAGTGTTTTGCCTACTGCCGGAAATGCATCAGGGTTGCTTTTTGTAGAACTCGGAAAGGTTTGTGGTGAGAGAGAAGTGATTGGTGCCGCCCACCAGGTGATAAGAGGCCCTGCCGAAGGCAAAATGAAACTTTGATATTCTAAATCCAAAACCCGCAGAAAAACCTACCATGCCAGGCTTCGCGTTCACCTTCATCTCCTGCCTTCTCTTATAATTGTATCCAAGATCGATATGAAAATTATCTCCCAGAAGGAATTCAACACCAAATACCAGGTGCCTCATCAGTTTATCCCCAAACACATCAAATCCACTCTTCTCCACTTCATTGCCAGTTGAATTGAATTCGTTGTCACCTGTTTTGGTGTAGGTCAGGTCCCAGCGCTCCAGGTGCTGATATGTGAGGTTAAACCGAAAAGGAGCATGGGCCAGTCCCTGCGTAATTCCTGCCTGAATCTCAAAGGGCAGCTTCTCCCTGATTCCGGTATAGGATGTGATCTGCATTCCCATATTCTTGGAAACCAATCCAATGGTGGTTCTGGTATTTGGGTTGTTATAAGCAATACCCACATCCATGGCCATCCCAAATGAGTTATATTGTTCAAAGGAAGAGTAGATGGGTTTGAGGTTTATACCTGCTATTAGAAAGGTATCAATAATTGACCTGGAATAGACCAGGTTAAGGGCATATTCCGAAGCCCGGAATGTGCCAAGATTCTGGCCAAGTTCATCGGTCCGGTCAAAAGTGCCATAGTCCACATAGTGCATCCCTGCCGCAAAATTCCCGATATTCTCTTTGGAGTAGCCATAGGAAGCGTAGCCATAATTCACACCCGCAAAATAATCTACATAATTAAAATTAAGATGGTTATGCATACCTGGGGAGAGTAAAGCAGGATTGTGAAATACCAGGTTAATGTCATCGTCCATCAAGGAGACCACCTCCCCTCCCAATGCAGATACCCTGGCCGAGTTGGTCAACCCCAGAAAACTGTAGGTCGATTCCCCTCCCTTCTGGGCCATCCCCAATTGCGACAACAATAACAACAAACTGATGCTGAGTATGTACTTCCTCATATTCATATTAAACGACCCAAAGGTCAACTATATTATTCTGTAAGGCTATTAAGAATGAGCTCTCCGCTCCTTTCCACCCATTTCCTGAACCCGGCAGGGTCGGATCGCCTCATGCGACCCGTAATACCCGGTTCAATGCGATCTAAATATAATCCAATTCCATGACGCTCGATATCCAGCCCATTACATTTCTGTTCAAAATGATTACCTGCCGGGATCACTGCAAGTGGAATGCCATGGTACGCTGCTTCAGCAGCCACATCAAAGCCAGCGGTTGTGATCAAACCCCTGCAAGTGGTCATCAACTCTTTGAATGAACTTCCGCTCAAAGAATGAATCCTGAGCCCCGGAGGAAGTTCAATTTCGGGGATCTCTTTTGTAAAAACATCTGCCAGGAACCGGGGGTCCTTCCTGGCCAGGGAAATTAAGTCATTGATATACCCCTCCTTGAGAAGATATACCAGGAACCTGTCGCCCTGTTGGTATACCATCTCCCTGTATTCCCTGCGCATCAGGGGAGGCACTGCTTCAATGGTCAAATCTCCCTGTTGCTCACTAAAGGAGAGAGCCAGAATTCGGTCGCATGATTTCATAATGATCCTGGTATGCCACTTCAATAAAAACCGTTGCCATCGGGCATCCGACTCCCCAAAGTAATCCTTCAGGTGAAGAAGGAAATGGTGACCAATCCCTATTCGCTGAATGGAGTTGTTTACCTTCCCAAGTGCCAGTGCTCCAACCACATCATAAAAATTAAAAACCACTCCGGGTTTAAGAAGATCTATTTCCCTTCTGATGCGGTGTATTTCACGAAGGTATATGACAGAGCGGAGCAGGTTGAACAACAGGGTTCGTCCCACATAGATCCCTTTTCTGTTTGGAGTACTTAAAAAATAGGGGCTTTGAAAAGTACGGATCGTGTCAGAAAAACAGGCTCTGAAGTAATCAGGCAGTGGGGCTGCATTTGACGTACCCACAAAGACAGCCTCCACCAGATGGCCTTCCTCTTCCAGGTACTCTTTCAGGGCCATTGATTGGGACATATGTCCCCTTCCCTCTCCCTGAACAATGAAAACACATTTAGCCATCTCTTCGTATTAATCCTATGCCACTTATCTGAGACATGAGCAATCCTGCCATTACGACGAAGATACCCCCAATTTTCATAGTTGTCATGGATTCGTTTAAAAGAAGATAAGCCACTATGGCAGTAACAACCGGGATCAGGTTTCCAAAGACATTGGCTTTGGCTGCTCCCAGCTCTCTGATGCCTATGGTGAGTAGAATGAAACAGATACCCGAGCCAAAAACACCCAGGTAGGTAACTGCCCAGAGGCTCTCAGAGGATGCAGCCCTTATATCCAGTACCGGGAGTCCAATAGCAATAAACAGGGGGACAAACATGATAAGTCCGTATAAACTCTGGTAGGCAGTGATGGTGATGGGATTGTAGTCATCGGCCAGTTTCTTAACTACCATGGTATAAGCCACTGCGGAAAAGACAGCCACAAACATAAGCAAGACCCCTTTGGGCTGTGCCGATAATCCTCCCGATTTTGCCATCACCACCATAAGAACCCCTGCAAATGAGATTACCAGCCCGATTTGATTCATCAGTGTAAGTTTCTCCTTAAATATCAGGTAGGAGGCAAACGGAACAAACAGAGGAATGGTTGAGATGATAACAGCACCTACCGTGGCGGTGACCAGGGTTAGACCAAATGCTTCTCCCAGGAAATAGAAGAAGGGTTCAAAGAGTGCCATCAAAAGGAACCATTTCTGGTCTCTCTTTTTGATGCGCATCAGCCTTTTTAACAGAAAGGCAAATCCAAACAGGAAAAAAATGGAGACGAAAAGGCGTAAGAATATGATGGAAATGGGATGGAAGGATTCATAGGCAAACTTAAAGGCCACAAATGTGAAACCCCAGAATACCATGCCCAGAATCACCAGAAAATAGACCCCTGATTTGGTCTTGCTCATCAGGCTGCCTTCAGACGCTTCAGATTGGTTTTTTCCAGTTTCTCCCTGGCATATTTAATCCCAATGTTCATATCGCCAGGATTCTCATTGGAGGGTAATTCGAACATGGCATCCATAATAATGGCCTCACATATGGAACGAAGACCCCTTGCTCCCAGTTTGAATTCAAGGGCTTTTTGCACGATATAATCCAGCACCTTCTCATCCCACGAAAGCTTGATGCCATCCATTTCAAACAACTTTTCATATTGTTTAATGATGGCATTCCTGGGTTCGGTGAGTATTCTGCGAAGTGCCTTTTCATTTAATGGCTCCAGGTAGGTCAGTACAGGTAAACGTCCAATGATCTCAGGAATCATCCCAAACGATTTCAAATCCTGTGGCGCCACATACTGCAGCAGGTTATTCTTATCTACCCTGTCCACTTTCTTTGCAGCATTATACCCAACAACCTGGGTATTGAGCCGACTGGCAATTTTGGCTTCAATTCCGTCAAAAGCTCCCCCACAAATAAACAGGATATTCTTGGTATTCACAGGAATCATTTTCTGATCGGGATGCTTTCTCCCACCCTGAGGAGGAACATTGATAATGGAACCTTCCAGAAGCTTCAGGAGCCCCTGCTGAACGCCTTCTCCAGATACATCCCTTGTAATGGAGGGATTGTCACTCTTGCGGGCAATTTTGTCTATCTCATCTATAAACACAATGCCCTTTTCAGCTGCTTCCACATTGTAATCGGCTACCTGTAGTAGCCTCGTAAGTACACTTTCGATATCTTCACCCACATAACCTGCCTCGGTCAGAACCGTGGCATCTACAATGGTGAATGGTATATGTAACATTCTTGCGATGGTTCGGGCCAGAAGTGTTTTCCCGGTTCCGGTTTCACCCACCATAACAATGTTGGATTTCTCAATTTCTATCTCATCCCGGCTGTCCTGCTGCATCAATCGCTTATAGTGATTGTATACGGCCACGGAGATATACTTTTTTGCTTCGTCCTGACCAATCACATAGAGGTCCAGAAAATTCTTGATTTCGACGGGTTTAAGCAGTTTGATCTGCCCCATATCAAACTCACCTTGCACCCCCAGTTCTTCCTGAACAATACTGTAAGCCTGTTCGATACAACGATCGCAAATATGTCCGGATATTCCGGCTATTAAAAGGTTGGTATCCTTTTTTTCTCTGCCGCAAAAAGAACAACGGTCCATTATTTCTTCTCTTTGGTCCTTATTAATACTTCATCAATCATACCATACTCCTTTGCTTCAGCTGCAGTCATCCAGAAATCCCTATCCCCATCTTTCTCCACCTGTTCAATGGCTTTTCCTGAATGTTCGGCTATGATAGCGTACAGCTCTTTTTTCATTTTGACTATCTCACGGGTGGTAATTTCAATGTCGGAGGCCTGGCCCTGCGTCCCACCCATGGGTTGGTGAATCATTACACGGCTGTGCTTTAGTGCTGAACGTTTTCCAACAGTTCCGGCAGCCAGCAGTACAGCACCCATGGATGCAGCCATTCCAGTACAGATGGTAGCCACATCGCAGTTGGTGTACTGCATCGTATCATAGATGCCCAGTCCGGCATGCACGCCTCCTCCCGGCGTATTAAAATAGACCTGGATATCTTTATTCGGCTCGGCTGAATCGAGGTAAAGCAGCTGGGCCTGGATAATATTGGCCACATAGTCGTCGATGGGAGCTCCCAGGAAAATGATTCGGTCCATCATTAGCCTGGAGAATACATCCATGGAAGCTATATTCAACTTTCGCTCTTCTATAATTGTAGGGGAGATGTAGCTGTTATATTGAGAAGTAAACTGATGAAGCGAAAGGCTGTTAATGCCCATGTGCTTGGTTGCAAACTTCTTAAAATCGTCCTGCTGGTTCATAACAAATGCTCTTTATTTTTCGTACAATTTACGGAACTTCTCTGAACTGACCTCTTTATCATCAATTTTGACAGCAGATTTAATAAAAGCAATAAGCTTCTCTTCGCCTTTCTGCTCATAGAACTTCCTGGATTCTTCAGGTTTTGACATCATCTCCCTTGCGTATTTCTCGAGGTAATCTTCAGGAACATCTGAAATCCCATATTGCAGATATTGATTCAGAGCCATTCCTTTGGCAGCCTCCAGAGCTTCTTCATCCGAAACTTTAATGTCCTGCTGCTTTAACAGATGTTCTTTAATCAATTGCCAGCGAAAGTCATCTTCATACTTCTCAAAATCATCTTCTACCTGCTCTTGGGTGATGTTTTCATTGGCCTCAACCATCCAGCGCTTCAAAAACTCAATCGGTAAATCAATTTTAGCCTTCTTAATCATGGCTTCGCGGGCATCCACCATGAACCGGTATTCGCTCTCACGCTCATAATTTTTGGCTATTTCTTCTGAAATACGCACCATAAACTCCTCTTCCGATTTGACTTCACCCTCCCCGTAAAGCTTATCAAACAGCTCCTGGCCAACAATTGCTTTTTCAAACTTCATCACCTCATCAATCACACACTTAAAGGTACCTTCCAACATGGCTACCTCTGTCTTCTCAATCCTCAGAAGTGAAGCAAGTTCAGTGTCATTGGGGAAGGCTTTCTTCACATCAAACACCACTTCATCGCCTGCTTTTGTATTGCTGAAAAGGATTTTCTGATCTTCATCCTTCATCATTTCAAGTGACATGGAGATACTCTCCACCCGGATCCCGTTTTCAACCTCCTGACCCTCTTTGTCCACTTTGACCAACAATCCTTTAATCAATTCATTATCTCCGGCCTTATCCACTGCTGTAAATTCCCCGTGTTGCTGGAGGATTGAATCCCTGCGCTCCTCCTGCTGTTTCTTATCCACCTTAATCTTATAATACGGAATCTTATCTTTAGTAGTTACTTCAAGGGTCAGATCAGGGGCAAGACCAAGGTCGAATTTAAACTCAAACTCCGTGTCTTTTTCAAAATCAATTTTCACATCCTGATCCTTGTGAGGAAGAGGCTCGCCAAGAATTTTTACATCGTTATCCTTCAAATAGTTAAACAATGATTCGGAGACAAGTTTATTGACCTCGTCCACCAGCACAGGTGTATAGTACATCTTTTTTATAATGCCCATGGGCACTTTTCCCGGCCTGAATCCATCTACCTTAGCCTTCCTTCTGTAATCCTTTAATACTTGGGTGACTTTCTCATCGTAGTCCACCTGTTCCACCTTCATATTGAGGATGGCATTTAGTTGATCGGTGTTCTCTTGTGTAATATTCATATGATTAAAAAATAGTATACAAAATTAGAAAAAAAACCGCAATACTAGCGAAATTAACATCCGATAGCATAGCGGTTTATGGATTTAATTGGTGCGGATGAAGGGACTCGAACCCACACTCCCGAAGGAACTAGATCCTAAGTCTAGCGCGTCTACCAATTCCGCCACATCCGCAAAATTCCCCGCAAATTTAATTCTTTTCTTCGGAATACAAAGGTGAGTGCCTATTATCGAAGCTCAAAGTTCTGTCCCAGGTACACTTTTCTTACCTGTTCGTCCTCAGCCAGATCTTCAGCCGTACCAGCTTTTAGAATGGTCCCTTCAAACATCAGGTAGGCCCTCTCTGTGATGGCTAATGTCTCATGTACATTGTGGTCTGTGATCAGGATTCCTATATTTTTTTCTTTAAGCTTCGATACAATTTCCTGAATATCTTCCACAGCAATGGGGTCGACCCCGGCAAAGGGCTCGTCCAGAAGGATAAACTGAGGGCTTAAAGCAAGTGCCCTGGCAATCTCGGTTCGCCTGCGCTCTCCCCCGGATAATTGGATTCCCAGACTTTTCCTGATTTTTTGAAGGCCGAACTCTGCTAACAACCTCTCCACCCTTTCGCTTTGCTCATCACGGGAAAATTTGGACATCTCCAGAACTGCACGAATATTGTCTTCTACAGTCAGCTTACGAAACACTGATGCCTCTTGTGCCAGATAGCCTATTCCCATGCGAGCACGCTTGTAAACAGGCTCCCTGGTGATGTCCTTGTCGTCGAGCATAATAGTACCCTCGTTGGGAGAGATCAGACCTACAATCATATAAAATGTAGTGGTCTTTCCTGCTCCATTCGGCCCCAGCAGCCCCACAATTTCGCCCTGCTCCACACTTACCGACACCTCATCCACCACTCTCCGGTTCTTATATTTCTTCACAAGATTGTATGTGTGCAGCTTCATGGCATCATGTATGAATTAACTCAGATCATCTTTGGGCTGATCTTCTCCCGTATCACTCTCCTTGTCTCCTGCACTGTTCTCTTTCGGGACACTCTTCTTATTGCTGGTCACCTCACTGGCCACTTTTTTGTCACCTTTTTTGTCACCTTTTTTGTCACCCGACGCGCCAGTGTCACTATACTCTGCTTCCTGCTGACGAATGATTCTTCGGCTAATTCCAATGCTGATTTCATAAAGGACCATTAAGGGCAATGCCACAAGAATCTGGCTGAATACATCAGGGGGGGTAATAAGGGCTGACAGGGCAACAATCACAATAATAGAGTGCCTCCGGTATCTTTTCAAAAAATCAGGCGTAACCAGTCCAACCTTACTCAGGAAATAGACCAGGATGGGTAATTGAAACACCACCCCTGCTGCAAGCACCACCGAAGTAACGGTAGAAACGTAAGAACGAAGCGTGGGAGCACTGATCACGCTTTCACTTACTTTATAATTTCCCAGGAAATTGACCGAGAGTGGAGCAATGATAAAATACCCAAAGGCCACTCCAAGAATAAAAAGAAGGGAGGTGTAAAAAACAGCACCTGAAGCAGTCTGTTTCTCTTTATCATAAAGGGCGGGTATTATAAACCTCCAGAACTCCCAGAATATATAGGGAAAAGCTATCACAATTCCCGCGATCAGTGAAACCATAATATGCATGGAGAATTGTTCTGCCATCTTTACGGTTTGCAGGCTGAATGGGTCCTGGTTGATACAGATACGTTGCAGGTTAAGAATTTCTCCCAGCTGACATAACCACCTGTTTGTAGGAAATGGAGGTTCCTTAGGCGCAAGAATGATTTTATCAAAAACAATATCCTTAAAAACGAACGCCACGAGAGCTAGAATCACTATGGCAACCATAGAACGCACCAGGTGCCAGCGCATCACTTCAAGGTGATCAAGAAAGGACATCTCGCCCTCTGGTTTGTTACTCATTGCAAATTCTTTGTTAAGAAAATGCAAATTAACAAAAAAAAAACTGACCAAGTTGAAACAGAAATCAAAAAATGCTATCTTTATTTTGATCAGTCATTTCAAAGGGGAGAATGGAGAATATCGGAGATATACTGCACAAAAATCTTAAGAAGTACTTTGGATTTGATAGCTTCAAGGGCAACCAGGAAGCTATCATTACCAATGTACTTAATGGTAATGATTCGTTTGTGCTTATGCCAACCGGTGGAGGTAAATCTTTATGTTATCAGCTTCCTGCACTTATCGAGGATGGCACCGCAATTGTAATCTCTCCTCTAATTGCCCTTATGAAAAACCAGGTGGATGCCATGCGAAGCTTTAGCCTGGATGATGGGGTTGCGCATTTTCTTAATTCCTCTCTTACAAAAAGCGCCATTGCCAAAGTCAAAAAAGATGTGCTTGACCATCGCACCAGGTTATTGTATGTGGCACCAGAAAGTCTTACCAAAGACGAGAATATCACATTCCTGAAACAGGTAAAGATCTCCTTTTATGCCATTGATGAGGCACATTGCATCTCCGAATGGGGCCATGATTTCAGACCAGAGTACCGGAGGATCAGGCCCATTATCAATAAGATTGGAAATGCACCCCTAATTGCGCTAACTGCAACAGCTACTCCCAAAGTTCAGCATGATATCCAGAAAAACCTCGACATGCTGGATGCCCAGGTATTTAAATCATCTTTCCGCCGGCATAACCTCTACTACGAAATCAGGCCCAAGGTGCATGCCACCAAGGAGATCATAAAATTCATTCTAGCCAACCATGGAAAATCGGGCATTATTTATTGCCTGTCACGAAAAAAGGTTGAACAACTGGCCGAAACACTTAAAGTAAACGGAATCAAAGCCTTACCATATCATGCCGGAATGGATGCTTTAACCCGGTCCTCCAACCAGGACCAGTTTCTGATGGAAGAGATGGATGTAATCGTGGCCACCATTGCTTTCGGAATGGGTATTGATAAACCTGATGTGAGATTTGTGATTCATTACGATATTCCAAAAAGTCTTGAAGGCTATTATCAGGAGACCGGAAGGGCAGGAAGAGATGGAGGTGAGGGGAAATGTATCGCTTTCTACAGTTATAAGGATATACAGAAGCTGGAGAAATTCATGCAGGGGAAACCCGTGGCAGAGCAAGAGATAGGAAAACAGTTATTGCTCGAAACAGTGGGCTACGCAGAATCGGCAGTCTGTCGCCCGAAATTGTTGCTTAACTACTTCGGCGAGTTCATGGAAGAAGGTTGCGATAACTGTGACAATTGTTTGCATCCCAAGGAAAGATTTGAAGGAAAATCCGAAGTGCTTCTAAGTTTAAAAGCTATTTTGGGCGTGCAGGAAAAGTTTAAAGCCGAGCACATAGCGAACATCCTATCTGGTATCGCGAATAGTGCGGTCAAGACATACAACCATCATCATTCGGAGTATTTTGGTGCTGGAAAAGAGAAGGATATAAAGTTTTGGAATGCACTACTGAGGCAGGCCCTGGTAGCCGGTCTGATCACAAAGGATATTGAGAATTATGGTTTATTAAAAATGACCCCGGCCGGTCATGAGTTTATTGAGAAACCTCATTCGATGATGTTGACTCAGGATCACGATTTTGATATTGCAACTGAAGAAGGTCCCGCCTCTGGAGGGGCTGGTACAGGAGCGGTGGATGAGGAGCTGCTGCACATTTTAAAGGACCTAAGGAAGAAGATGGCAAAAAAGCTAAGCCTTCCTCCTTTCGTGATATTTCAAGACCCCTCCCTGGAGGATATGGCCATACAGTATCCCGTGAAAATAGAGGAACTCCAGAACATTGTCGGTGTTGGAGTTGGTAAGGCGAAGAAATATGGCCGGGAGTTTGTAGAAATTATCCGGGATTACGTTGAGGAGAAAGATATCATCAGGCCACAGGATATGGTGGTAAAATCAGTAGTCAATAAATCGGGTGCTAAGGTCTATATTATTCAGAACATCGACCGCAAATTAGCCCTTGATGATATTGCACATGCCAAGAACCTGGGGCTTATGGACCTGATCGAGGAGGTTGAAGCCATTGTAAATTCAGGGACCAGGCTCAATATCGATTATTACCTTGATGAGATTATGGATGAAGAAAAATTAGAAGAGATTTACGAATACTTCAGGGAAGCAGAGACAGAATCGATCAGTGAAGCACTGGCCGAGTTGGGTGAAGAGTATTTCACCGAAGAAGAGATAAGGCTTGTCAGAATAAAGTTTTTTTCTGAGCTTGCCAATTGATATGAAGGAGATCTTATCCATCAGGGGATTATCCAAATCCTATAAGAACGTCACAGCCATACAGAACCTGAATCTGGAGATAAGTGAGGGGCAGGCTTACGGAATACTGGGTCCAAACGGAAGCGGAAAGACCACCACTCTTTCAATTGTCACCGGGATCATCCATCAGGACGAAGGCAGTTTCAACTGGTTCGGAAAGCATCCCCATGCCAATCAACGAAAAAAGATTGGCTCACTTATTGAAACACCTCATTTCTATCCCTATCTGAACCTCATAAAGAACCTTCAGATCATATGCGATATTAAAGGTATATCCTACAAAGACATTTATCGTGTACTTGAGTCAGCCCGCCTGGCCGAAAGAAGAAAGAGCCGCTTCTCCACACTCTCGCTGGGTATGAAACAGCGATTGGGTATAGCTGCTGCCCTGTTGGGTGATCCCTCCGTACTGGTTCTGGATGAACCCACAAATGGCCTCGATCCGGAAGGAATTGCCGAAGTAAGAGAGATTGTGATTCAGCAGGTGGAACAGGGTAAAACACTAATTCTGGCCTCTCACATCCTCTCGGAGGTAGAGAAGATCTGCAGCCATGTGGCCATCTTAAAAAAAGGAGAGTTATTGGCCAACGGACCGGTAAAAGAGTTGCTGGCGGAAGATGAGATTATAGAAATTTCCTGCGACAGGAATGAAGAGCTGAAAGGCAAACTGGAGGGATCGGAACTGGTAAATGAGATTGAGACTGAAAACGGCCTGCTGGTACTTACCTTAAATGGAAACACCACTCCTGCAGATATTAATGCGTTTGCCTTTTCCAACGAGTTGGTCATTCATCATATGTTGAGTAGAAAACGAAGCCTTGAATCACAGTTCCTCGAACTGGTTAAAGAAGATTGAAACCGCCCATGAGAAGATTACTGCATATTGAGCAGGTAAAACTACTAAACTATAATCCTTTCAGAATAACACTGGGGATCTACTTCATTGCATTTACCCTGGGTCTTCTGATCTATCCGGCTGTGGATAAGGAGATCCCTGTGATCTCTCTGAGTGATCTTTTCAGGTTCCCCGACGTGTGGATGTTTCTTACCTGGGTTACTGAACCTTACAATGTATTGCTTGCATTGATTATTATTATGATCACCACCAAAGAGTTTAACAATCATACGTTTAAAACGCAGCTTATTTTTGGCCTGAGCCGAACCGAGCTGCTCATTCAGAAGCTGCTACTGATCGTGGTTCTCGCAGTTTTCGCTACTCTACTGCTTGGACTCACATCTCTGACCCTTGGACTAATTTACAGTTATAAGATCACCTTTAAAATAGCCATGGAGAACACCTTGATCCTCAGTCGGTACCTGATCTCTTCATTTGCCTATATGACCATGGGACTACTTATTGCACTACTTATTAAAAATACAGCGCTCTCTCTGCTCACCTTCCTGGCCATGCGGGTTTTTGTGGATCCTGTACTGTTCCTGGTCCTCAGAGAATACGAGGTGAAATGGTACCTTCCCTTCCGCACCACCACCCGGCTTACCCCGGTGCCCAATTTAATTGAGATTTTCCAGAAGAAGGTGAACAGCAGTGAGACCATTGATGAAACTGCCCTTGATCTCCTTCCCAAAGGGTTGCCCATATGGCTCAACACAAGCCTGGCACTGCTCTATACAGGCCTGGCCATCTACTTCAGTTACAGACTCATACAAAGAAGAAGATTTACTTAGGGATTCATTCTTTCCAACTGGGTTTACCAAATATGGACCTGATCATGATCATCAGAAAAACCGGATAATAAAAGATCGATGACAGCAGAAACAACCTCATACTCTGCCTTTGTTTGGTATACCCTGAAGTTTTGTATATAATCGATCCATCTGCAACTGTTTTCGCTATCCATACTCCCAGAAGCCAGGGCCAAGTGCCCGGAGCAGAAAGAATCCAAACTGGAAAAAGTAAAACTGCTACATTGGTAAGAACCACAAGAATGGCCAGAAGCTGGATATCCAATTGCTTATAAAAAGGTGTTTTTGCTCCCCAGCGAACCCGCTGTTTTAGATAGGATGACAGGCTTTTTACTGGAGTGGTCCGGACCACCGATTCGGTGGACGAATTAAAAGAGAGGGACCTGCCCAGTTTTCGCGCTCCTATCATAATAAACATATCATCTCCTGATGCAACAGACTCAGAGGGATCATAAGAACGGGTTTGATGGTAGAGCTCCTTTGAGTAACCCAGATTGGCCCCACTGCACATCATGGGCCTCTTGTAGAAGAAAGAGGCTGCACTCACACCGCCCAGGCTCAAAAGATCCATTCGTTCAAAATTTTCCATAAATCCATCGGATTCTTTCCCTGTGGTAACCAGACCGGCTACCAGATCGGAGGGATGCCTCTCAAGGTGACTGATATGAGAAGCTATAAACCTTTCACCAATTCGGCAATCTGCATCAACCTGTATAATCCATTCATTTTCTGCCTGTTGTATTCCATGGGAGAGCGCTTCCTTTTTACCATATTTATTCCGGGGAAGAGTCAGAATTGAAAATCCGGCCCTGTTAACTGTTAATGAGTCAACTACCTTCCTGGAATCATCATCGGAATGATCATCCACAAAAATAACCTGAAACTTAGGGGTTGGATAGGTCTGAGCTAAAAGATCCTGCACCAGACCACTCAGATTTACACCTTCATTTTTAAATGGAACTACTATGGTTACCCGGACAGTTCCATCAGGATCAACATACCCGGAATGCTCTATACGTGAGAGTCCAAATGAAAAAATGGTTGTGATTATTATGTAAAGTGATACAATTAAGAGGGGTATTACTACCAGGAGTGCCATCGCCGGGCTAATCTTGCTGGTCAAAAAAAGACTGCATCAATTCGAAGAGCATCTGAAATTTTAAAGGCTTAGTTATAAAGGCATTGCAACCGGCTTTCCTGCAGGCAATCTCATCTTCTTCATAAGCATTTGCAGTGGTGGCCACCACTACAAGGTCGGGGCGCATTTGCTTGATCACCCGGGTGGCCTCAAGACCATTCACTTCAGGCATTTGCATATCCATAAGCACAAGGTCATAATGTCCATCCGTTTCGCACAATTCAATGGCCCTTCTGCCATTGGAAGCATGAACCACTTCAGCCTGCACCTGTGTCAATACCGCCGAAATCAGTTTAAATGCGATCAAATTATCTTCAACCACAAGAATAATCTTGCCGGAAAAGTCAAATTTATATTTCCCCCTTGATGGCATAATTAACCCAATAAAATTCCAATGATGGTAGCTGAAAGAAGTGAAGCAAGCGTTCCTGCAAGCAGGGCACGCATACCCAGTTGTGCGAGCATTACCCTTCTCCCTGGTGCAAGCGCCCCAATTCCCCCTATCTGTATTCCAATGGAGGCAAAATTAGCAAATCCACATAACATATAGACCGACATAATGATCGATTTTGTGTCGGTAAATGCTCCGGCGGCCTTTAAGTCAGATAGTCCAATATAGGCCACAAATTCTGTCAGGATCAACTTTTTACCCAGCAGTGAGCCAACCAGAGTAATATCTTCTTTTGCCACCCCGATTAACCACATCAGTGGGGACAATGCATAACCCATAATAAACTCAAGGCTAAGTTCGTCATACTTCCCGTGGGTAATCGTGACTATTTTTTCATTCAGTGCGGTCAGGTCTCCCAGTTTGATAAAGATATAGTTAATCAGTGCTATAAATGCCAGGAATACAAGAAGCATGGCCCCTACATTTACTGCCAGCCTCAATCCTTCACTGGTCCCATTGGAAATGGCATCCAGGGCATTCTTACCAATTCCGCTTCGTGAAACCTCAATTTGCTTATTGATGTTGCTGGTTTGAGGCACAATAATCTTGGAGATCACTATCACACCAGGAGCTGCCATCACTGAAGCTGTCAACAGATGTTTTGCAAAAATAATCTGCTGACTTGGTTCACCTCCCCCCAGAAATCCAATATATGCAGCCAGTACTCCCCCGGCCAGGGTTGCCATCCCACCGGACATTACCAGAAGGATCTCCGAACGATTCATCTTTTCCAGGTAAGCTTTTATCAATAAGGGAGATTCGGTCTGACCAAGGAAAATATTGCCTGCCACTGAAAGACTTTCTGCTCCAGATAGGCCCAGGGCCCTGGATAAAAGGTATCCAAATATTTTGACAAAAAACTGAATGACCCCAAAATAGAAAAGCAGGCTCGATATGGCAGAAAAGAAGATGATGGTGGGCAATATGGAAAATGCAAAGTTTTGCAATGCAGGATCCACCTTTCCCGTATCACTACGACTCAACAGGAAGGTGACACCTTCATTGGTGAATGCAAGGATCTTAACAAAAACTTTCCCAATTATCTCAAAAAACACCTGGAGGAAGGGCACATACAATATTCCAATGGCCAGAACCATTTGAATGAGCAATCCGGTACCCACGGTTTTCCATGCAATGGACTTTCGGTCGGTACTGAATATCCACGCAATTGAGATGAGAACCACCATACCAAGCAATCCCCTTAAGATCCGCTCCAGACTGAAATCGAATCCCGACATTTCGGGAAGTATATTGGTCATTTGAGAAGCCTCTGCGATCATTTTGCTCTACGGTTTATCTCATCCCTTATCTCAGAGGCCCCTTCATAATCCTCCTTGGAAACGGCATCGGCAAGCAAAGACCTTAATTCATCCATAGGGGTCTCCGACAGATCGGGCAGTATAGAACGCTTTTTTCTTTTTTCCGGAGGAGCCTCAATCTCTTCTTCCTTTGGGATTACTGGCGACTCCAGATCGGACCCCTTTTCAAAATCAAGTACAATCCCAGCCTTTTCCACAATATCATTGGTGGTGTAAATGGGGCATTTAAAGCGCAGAGCCAGGGCAATTGCGTCGGATGTTCGGGCATCGAGTGTAATCTGGATATCCCCATTATCGCAGAGAATACTGGCAAAAAAGACACCATCCTCCAGCTTATGAATATTCACCTCTATAATTCGGATTCCATAGGACTGGGCAAAGTTCTTAAACAGATCGTGGGTAAGTGGACGGGGTGGTGCCAACCCTTCAAGCTCAATGGCTATTGCCTGTGCTTCAAATCCTCCCACGATAATAGGAATCCTCCTGTTCCCTTCCTCTTCTGACAGCACCAAAGCATATGCACCTGATTGAGTCTGACTGTAGGAAATCCCAAGAACGTTTAGCTTTATTTTCCCCATACCTGAATCCGGTCTCTTTAATCACAAATATAAAAATAACTGAGACATATTCAGCACTAAATTATTTCCCTCAATTCTTTGTCAATCATACAATCTTTTCTATCTTTGCAAACCCAAAATTCTGACATTAAGTAAAAAGCAATCAGAAATGTACGCAATTGTTGATATAGCAGGACAGCAATTTAAGGTTGAAAAGGACCAGAAATTGTATGTGCACAGACTCGAAGGAGAAGAAGGTAAAAAGGTTTCTTTCCACAAGGTTTTATTGATTGATACAGGAAGTAATGTTTCTGTAGGTGAACCCGTAGTAAAAGGCGCATCTGTAGATGCAAAAATTGTCGCCCATGTGAAAGGGGATAAGGTATTGGTTTTTAAGAAGAAGCGGAGAAAAGGTTATCAAAAACTGAATGGTCACCGCCAGCAATTTACCCAGATCCAGATCGAAGGGATCTCTGAAAAAGCTGCAGCAAAGCCCAAGGCAACTGCAGCCAAAACTGATGCTCCCAAAGCCACCGCTACAAAAAAGCCGGCAGAAAAAGCTGCAGCAAAGACGGCAGCAAAGACGGCAGAAAAGGCTGCAGCAAAAGCCACTGCCTCTAAACCGAAGGATCTGAGCGAAGCAAAGAAACCAGCCGCTAAAAAGGCAACTCCCAAAAAAGAGTCTGATGAAAAAGAGTCTGATGAAAAGGAGTCTGGTGAAAAGTAGTAGTACAAAGCTCACGAAGGTGTGAGCCGAGAAAGTCAAAAGTAAAAGTCAAAAGTAAAAGTCAATAGATATGGCACACAAAAAAGGAGCCGGTAGTTCAAGAAACGGTCGCGAATCAGAAAGCAAACGTCTGGGTGTAAAGATATATGGCGGCCAGGTGGTTACAGCTGGCAACATCATCGTTAGGCAAAGAGGTACTGTTCATCATCCTGGTAAAAATGTGGGTCTTGGAAAAGACCATACCCTGTTTGCTACAGCTGATGGAACCGTAAAGTTTACTAAGAAAAGGGATAACAAATCTTATGTATCCATTGAGCCCTTAGAAAACTAGGAGAAAAATTCACAAACTATATATCATTCACCTGTAATGCACTACCTTTAATGTGTATTACAGGTTTTTTTATGCTTTCCATATGCTAACCATCCAGTTTATTCGAGAAAACAGAGAGCGTGTTATTAAAAGATTAGAGGTTAAGAGATTCAAGCAGCCTGAACTAATCGACAGAATTATTGAACGCGATAATGATCGGCGTACGTTGCAGGTGAAAACCAATGAACTGCAAGCTGAGATGAATCAGCTCAGCAAAGAAATAGGGTTTCTGTTTAAATCGGGAGAGCCGGAGAAAGCAAAAGAGATGAAAGAGCGCACCTCCTCTATAAAAGCAGAACTGGAAACTTTTGAGCGTGATCTACAGGATGCAAACACCGATCTTAATAGCTGGCTGGTACAGGTACCTAACATCCCGCACCAGACGGTTCCACCAGGAAACACAGAAGCCGATAACAAGCTGATCCGTGAAGGAGGCAGGGTCCCCGAACTTCATGAAGGCGCCCTACCACACTGGGAACTGGGAACCAAATATAACCTGATCGATTTCGATCTGGGAGTTAAAATTACCGGAGGTGGATTTCCAGTATTCAGGGGGCTGGGAGCACGGTTACAAAGGGCACTTATTTCCTATTTCCTGGACCACAACATCCAGGCAGGTTATGAGGAATACCTTCCTCCTCTGCTTGTAAATGAAGAGTCTGGATTTGGAACCGGACAACTTCCCGATAAGGAGGGGCAAATGTATCATGTAACTGAGGATAACTTATATCTGATTCCTACTGCAGAGGTCCCAATTACCAACATCTACAGGGATGTAATCCTCAATCCGGAGGAACTACCCATAAAAAACACTGCCTACACACCCTGTTTCAGAAGAGAAGCTGGTTCATACGGAAAAGATGTAAGGGGATTAAACCGGGTGCACCAATTCGATAAGGTAGAGATAGTACAGATTTGTCACCCCACCCAATCATATTCAGCTCTTGAAGAGATGGTGAATCATGTGGAACAGCTTTTAATTAATCTTGGACTACCCTACCGGATCGTTCAATTATGTGGTGGTGATTTGAGTTTTACTTCGGCCCTGACCTATGATTTTGAAGTGTATGCGGCCGGTCAGGATAAATGGTTGGAGGTAAGCTCTGTATCTAATTTTGAATCTTACCAGGCCAACCGGCTAAAGCTTCGTTACAGAGAACCGGGTAAAAAGAGGCCCAGGCTCGCGCATACATTGAATGGAAGTTCACTGGCACTACCCAGGATCATTGCTGCCCTAATGGAGAACTTTCAGACGCCAGATGGAATAAAGGTTCCGGAAGTACTTCACAGTTACATGGGTCCGGGAAATGAAATCATTAAATAATCAGTTGCTCAATAGATGAATGGAAAATCAGCCAGGAAAGCATACATCTTTGCCATCCTGGCTGTGCTTTTCTGGTCCACCTCCCCCACTGCCTTCAAGCTTGGTCTGAAATTTCAGGACACCTACCAGCTACTTACCGGTGCTTCACTGGCATCCCTTTTGGTGCTGGGTATCATTCTGATCATCCAGGGTAAAATGGGTCAGTTAAGGATGCTGGGGCTGAAAGATCTTGGATTTTCGGCATTAATGGGACTACTCAATCCGGTAGCCTACTATCTGATTCTATTTAAGGCTTACACCCTTCTGCCTGCCCAGGTGGCTCAACCTCTGAATATGGTTTGGCCACTGGTGCTTGTACTGATCTCCATTCCCATTTTGGGGCACAGGATTGGATGGAAAAGTATAGGAGCGATGTTGGTGAGCTTTACAGGGGTGATTCTTATTTCCTACCAGGGGGGAGCCGCGGGACATGACGCCGGAAATCGCCTGGGTATATTCCTCGCCCTCTCCACTTCCATACTCTGGGCCTTTTACTTCATCTACAATTCAAAGGACAAGAGAGATCCGGTTGTCAGGCTCTTTTTAAACTTCCTGTTTGCTTCTGTTTACCTGTTGATCGGTGGGTGGTTGAGAGGAGAATGTCTGCCTCCATCCACCGAAGGATGGCTAACTGCCATTTATGTGGGAATATTCGAAATGGGTATTACATTTGTATTGTGGTTACTGGCCATGCAATATGCTTCTGCTACAGACCGGATCAGCAACCTGGTATATGTGGCTCCATTTCTGAACCTGGTTATTGTAAATATTGTATTGGATGAAAGTATATACAAGACAACTGTTTTTGGCCTCATACTTCTCATTTCTGGCATTGTGATTCAAAATATGAAAGGAAAGCATGCTCAAAAGCCATGAAAAAATAGTGCTTGGAATTGATCCTGGCACCAACCTTATGGGGTATGGCATTATAAGAGCTAGTGGGAAAGACCCCGGTTATATTGATATGGGTGTGGTGGATCTGAAAAAGAGTGGGGACCACTATATGAAGCTTCGCAGGATCTATGAGAGCACCATTGGGTTGATTGAAAAGTACCTGCCGGATGAAGTGGCCATAGAGGCTCCCTTTTATGGTAAAAATGTCCAGTCCATGCTAAAGCTGGGAAGGGCCCAGGGAGTAGCCATGGCTGCAGTGCTGTCGAGAGATATTCCAGTATTTGAGTATGCTCCAAGGAAGATCAAGCAGGCCATTACCAGCAGAGGAGATGCTTCTAAAGAGCAGGTTGCCGGTATGCTTTTCCGTATGTTTGATCTCAAGGAGGTTCCCAAAAACCTTGATGCTACTGACGGACTGGCCGCAGCTGTATGCCACTTCTACCAGAGCAAAGCACCAATTATGAAATCGGGTTCCGATAGTTGGGAATCATTTATAAAGAAAAACCCAGGAAGAGTAAAGTAAGATGATTACTTAATGGCCGCAGAAATTTTTGCAGCTGTAGCACGGAATTCGGCCTCTGAAAATTTCATCTTTGGTTTACTGAACTCTATGTCGTACAGATCATTGATGGGGACCAGGTGAATATGAGCATGCGGCACCTCCAGCCCCAATACAGCCACCCCAACCCTTTTGCAATTCATGGTTTGATCGATAGCCAGAGCAACTCTTTTTGCGAAAACCATCATCCCTCCAAGCAGATCGTCCTCCAGATCGAAAAGATAGTCAGTCTCCACTTTGGGAATAACAAGCGTATGACCCTCTGATAGTGGATTGATATCGAGGAAGGCATAATAGTTTTCATCCTCACAAATCCGGTAAGAAGGAATCTCTCCCGCAACGATTTTTGAAAATATGGTAGCCATGATTTTTGCTTAGAGTGAGATCTCTATGATCTCAAATGACAATTCACCGGAAGGTACTTTGATGCTGACCACATCACCTACCTTCTTCCCAAGCAGGCCTTTGGCAATAGGTGTTCCCACAGATATTTTACCATGCTTAATATCAGCCTCACTTTCGGATACCAGCATATATTCAACCTGCTGGTTGTTCTTGGTATTTTTAATCTTTACCTTATTGAGAATCTGTACCTGAGAAGTATCGATTCTAGATTCGTCAATAATTCTTGCACTGGCCACCATATCCTCCATCCTGGCGATTCTCATTTCCAGCAAACCCTGCGCTTCCTTGGCTGCATCATACTCTGCATTTTCAGAAAGGTCACCTTTATCCCTGGCCTCTGCAATCTGTCGTGAAATGGATGGTCTTTCCACAGTAGTCAACTGTTCCAAATCCTTCTTCAGGTTGGCCAGTCCTTCCTCTGTCATATATGAAGTATGTGCCATATCAAATTCCTCCTGTTAATGTTCTAAAAACAAAAAGAATTCCGCTTAAAGTGGAACTCTTCAAATGTAAAATTACAAAAAATTATTAATAATCAAGACGATTGATTATCGCAGAGTATACAACGGCTGTTCCTGCATCGAAATCCTTAACAATATCGAAATAGTTGGGTCCTGCATCAGGATCCATATCACCCTCCATTGTTTCACTTATTGGGTCACCATCGGTGAGTAAAATATCTTGATCATCATGGTCAAGACTGCTCATAATTTGGTCATAGTCATCCAGAATTGATTTTGAAGGAGCTGCTGATGCTGCAGCCTGTTCAGACTCTTCCAAAACAAGATCATCTTCATAAACTTGCAGGTCTGCAACCTGAGGATCCTCCTGCCCCATCCTGAGAACCCGCTCTAGGTTTTCCATAAAACCAGGTCGAGCTTTATCATCTGAATCACCGGGGCTTTGATTTACCCGCTTTTTCTTTTTACCCAGTACCCCTATGATGATTGCTACCAGAGTAATCACTACGTAGAGAATATTTCCTATATCAAAATCCATCTTTTAACTTATGCGAAGCAATATTTATGAGTTTACAGAGTTAAAAATACAAAAAATAGCTGGTTTTCTTACTTTTGCAAAAGCATGCGGCGCATTCAATCCATTTTTACCATAATTTTGTTCCTGATTCTTCCGGGGATGCTTACTACATCGTGTGAGTCCAACCGGGGACAGGTTATACCTTATGTGAAGGTGGATGTGTACCTGTTTCTCTATGCAGATCTTGCTGGTGTGGGAATCGGCTCATCCAAACTGATTGCCGGACACGGTGCCAATGGGATTGTACTCTACCGGGCTTCGGACCTGGAGTTTTATGCCTATGACAGAACCTGCACACTCTGGCCCGAACATACTGCAGCAGTTGTAGAAGACAGTACTTTTTTCGGAGTATTTGAATGCCCGGAATGCAAATCAACCTACCTGCTGATGAATGGTGCCGAACCCAATTCTGGACCGGCTACCTACCCCCTGGTTGAATACCACACCTCCATTCGCGGAGATGTCCTGCATATCTTCAATTAAATAAATAACCAAGGGCATACAAAAAACGCTTAAATCCTTCCCAAGCAAAGGATTGTAGGCTTATTTGTTGCATGCCCTTGGTTATTAGTAACGGTAATGTTCGGGTTTATAGGGACCTTCTGCCTTCACCCCCAAATACTTTGCCTGTTCAGGTGTCAGCGTGGTCAATTTCACACCAAGTTGTTCCAGGTGTAAACGGGCTACCTCCTCATCAAGATGTTTGGGTAACATGTAGACATCAGTGGCATACTCATTCTTCCATAGCTCCAGCTGAGCAAGGGTCTGGTTTGAAAAGGAGTTGCTCATCACGAAGGAGGGATGCCCGGTGGCACATCCCAGGTTTACCAACCTGCCTTCTGCCAGAAGGAAGATGGCGTGACCATCTTCATAAAGGAACTTATCCACCTGTGGTTTAATGTTGATCTTCTGAATACCGCTCCACTCTTCCAGCTGTTCCACTTGGATCTCATTGTCAAAATGTCCTATGTTACATACAATGGACTGGTCCTTCATGGCTGCCATATGTTCTGCAGTAATGACATCTTTGTTCCCGGTGGTGGTTACATAAATATTACCCTGCTTTACTGCTTCTTCCATGGTGGTTACCTCAAACCCTTCCATGGCTGCCTGAAGGGCACATATGGGATCGATTTCAGTAACCAGGACCCTGGCACCATAACTCTTCATGGAGTGTGAGCATCCTTTGCCTACATCCCCATATCCGGCTATTACAACCACTTTGCCTGCAACCATAACATCGGTGGCACGCTTGATCCCGTCGGCAAGAGATTCGCGGCAACCGTATAAATTATCAAATTTAGATTTTGTAACTGAGTCATTCACATTGATGGCCGGGAACAGAAGTTTTCCCTCCTCCATCATCTGGTAAAGCCGGTGTACCCCGGTGGTGGTCTCTTCTGATACCCCCCTGATCCCGGGAACCATGCGATGCCACTTGCCATGATCCTCCTTCAGGATTCCCTTAAGGGTAGAGTAAACGATCTCCTCTTCGCGGCTTGAAGCCACCACATCCAGCATCGATGCATCATCTTCAGCCTCGAATCCCTTATGGACCAGCAAGGTGGCATCTCCTCCATCATCCACAATCAGGTGTGGTCCCTGGCCACCAGGGAAATTAAGTGCCTGTGCAGTACACCACCAGTACTCCTCAAGGGTCTCTCCCTTCCATGCAAACACCGGGATCCCACTTGCAGCTATAGCCGCTGCTGCATGATCCTGTGTGCTGAATATGTTGCAACTGGCCCATCGAACATCAGCTCCCAGTTCGGCCAGTGTTTCGATTAAAACTGCCGTTTGAATGGTCATATGAAGAGAACCCATGATTCTGGACCCTTTCAATGGTTTCTCACTTGCCAGTTTTTTCCTGATGGACATCAGTCCGGGCATCTCTTTCTCTGCTATCTCAATCTCCTTCCTTCCGAACTCGGCCAGAGATATATCTGCTACCTTATAAGGAAGTGTCTCGTTGTATGTCATTGTCTCCATAATCTCTATTTTGGATTGCAAAAGTACACTTTTCTAGAAATATATACTAAGACCCAGTTTAAATCTTACGCTGCTGAATCCAAGCTCATGCTGAGGTATTGTTATGGGGCTTACACCATCCGGTACATCGAGTTCCCGCTCCGAAATCACAAAGGGCTGAACCAAGTTAAAATCAATGGCGGTCCACAGTGACAATCCGGGGAAAAAGTAGTAGTGAAAGGCACCCTTGATCTGCGCACCTAACAGGATGTCCTCATAATTGTAATACAAGTACCCGCCTTCAATGTTCTCGGGATCCTCATAACTATAGTAACTGAAAAAGAACCTCCATTCAGGCTGACCAATGAGCAGTCCGGCACCAGCCAAAACCTCGAATTTCCTGGAAAAAAACCGGTCTGTTTTTACGATGGCATACTCAGCATAAACTTTATGCTCTCTGTAACTAACATCCAGGTCATAGTATACATCCCCTTCATCATAGGTATAGGTGTAGACATTTGTATAAGAAGTTCTCGTAAAAAGCGATCCCCCTAAGATTAGCCGGTCCTTCACCCTGAATGAGAGATCCAGAAATTCCCCATTGATATGCCCTCCATAACTTTCATAGGACTTAGGCAGTGAAGTTCCCTGAAGCATGCTTTTGATGTCATTGGTGATCACATCACTCCCAAAATTCACACCCAAAGAGTACCTGACCCTCTTTCTTCGAAAAGCCTTCCTCATCACCTTTGACTGGCTGATGGCCACCTCCAGATCGGGAGGGTCAAGCAGGGAATCTTTATACACCGACCCATTTCTCAACTGGACATGGGGCTTAGAGTATCGGGCATTGGGGGATGGAAAGACCATGACATCGGCTTTCTTATCCCTGAGAAGCTTGTTTCCCCCCTTCTGGAAAAGTACACTGTCTATTTCATTCACATAAACAGCTTCAAGATCATCAGCCCACTGAGTTCCAACAGGCAATCCATCACCTGGATAGATAAAGAGAGAATCTGAACTGGCATGTATTTGCTGACCTGCTATCACCTCTCCCGAACTGGTATAGACCACAATGACCGGCTGTGATTCCCTCCATCGCTCTTCAATCACCGACCACATCTCAGTAGAAAAGCCGGTTTGTTGAGCGCTGGCCTCTGCCACATGCATCATAAGGGCAAGAAAAAGCAATGCCTTTGTCCTCAGGTTCATAGCAGTGCCTGAATTAATTTTTTATCTTTTTTAAGTTGTTGCTTCAAAGCCTCCAGGCCACTAAACTTCATTTCATCCCTCACCCGTTTCACAAAATGTATCACCACAGGTTCCTCATAAAAATCACCCGATACATCGAACAGGTGTGCCTCAATGGTTTTCACGGCCGATGAACTATCGATGGTGGGCCTGAAACCAATGTTTAACATTCCATTGTAGACTTTCCCTTTTAGCTCCATCCTAATGGCATATACCCCATTCATAGGAATCAATTTATAGGGACTATGGGGATGAATATTGGCCGTAGGGAATCCCATCTGTCGTCCGATATGATTTCCTTCAACAATGCTTCCCTCCAGGTAATAATGGTATCCCAACATCCTCTCTGCATGTCCCAGTTCTCCTTTCTGAATAGCCTCCCTGATTAAGGTCGAGCTTACCTTTCCATACTCAGGATTGAATTCAGGTAATTTCTCTATCCTGAAATTATTTCGGTTGGCACATTGGGCCAATCCTTCAGGGTCTCCCTTTCTATCTCTTCCAAATCTGTTGTCATGCCCCACCAGTAACAGCTCAACTCCCAGTCTGTCGACCAGGTAATTCTGCACAAATTCACACGCCGTAAAAGAAGCTATCTCCTTATTGAAAGGAACGATGACCAGTTGATCAATACCACTACGTTCCAATTCTCTTATTTTTTCTTCACGGGTATGCAGCAGCTTGAAGTTTTGAATGTCCCGGTCAAGGATGAGGCGGGGATGAGGCCAGAGTGTCATAACCACCGATTCACCTCCATGCTTTTGAGCCTTTTGAATCAGCTCATCCAGGATAAACCGGTGTCCGGAGTGAACTCCATCAAATATTCCAATGGTTGCCACAGGATGATTGATTGAAGTGGTTTCATGAATTAACCTTACTTTCATAGTGGCATAGTGAATTTAACACTCAAA
>JAOZUK010000368.1 GCA_029938715.1 Bacteroidales bacterium
GGTGTTGGTGTGCCATGAGAGTAAGAAGATTTTGCTCGTAACTGTAGGAAAGATGGAGGAGGGCCCTCCGGCGACGCCTTCCAGAAGGAGTTGTCAAACCACCGTGAGCTGCGTTGATTAAGAGTCAAGGTGGTGAGCGTCACGGAAAAGACAGGACAGAGATCCTGTCAGGTGTGAGATATGGAGATGAGCGCAAGCGAACCGCTGATGACGTGTCGAAAGCATGTATGATGACATCAAAATGGGGTTGCAACACTGTTCCATGATGAGTCCAAGGGAAATCTGGTTACTGCTTGGATGGTGTCCGGCATAAAGGCGGCATGAACTTATTTTAGGCTTTCTTATGGAACATGGGAACCTGTCGTTCCGATGTTAAGGGAGAAATCCAAGTGGAAGCCCCACAAGGATCAGAGTACCGATGCGGAGCACAGGGGCGGATCAGCTCGTAGTAGCGATGAAGTTTCTGTAATGGAAATGGAGCAAAGGGGCTGACATGTCCAAAATAAATTTGTGGTCAACCAGTAATGGGAGGAACCAGAGATTTATGCAAACTTGGTAATTTGCGAGGGACATGAAGAGCCGTATGAGGCGAGAGCCTCACGTACGATTCTGTGAGAGGCTGAGGGGGAAGTTCCCTCGGCCTACTCGACTTCGCTCTTGACTCCCACCTGCTGGTTTTTATCCGATGTTTTTGGCTGGTTTTAAGACCGCTGATTACAATGACATGTACAGGAAACACCTACACTTGAGGATAATTGGTGAGTAATTAAGATGTTCACTGGCAGTGTTCATGCTATCAGTTAGGCATAAGCCCTGTGGTGCGTCCCCTATTTTCCGTCCCCTACCCGATTAGAAGTTCTAAGTTTGTGTTTTTGTATTTAATACTTCTTAATAATAACTCACTATAGTTCAAGGTCCTGAGTCTCTTAAAGAAACAACATACTGTGATAACGACAATTATTTACTGAGCTTCTATGTAGGCTATAATTTTCTCATCCTGAAATATTTTCTCAACAGCCCGCGAAATAGTACCGCCCACTGCCCTTGAGACATCTAAAGCTGATTGATCTTGCACCATATAATGACTTTTATAGCCATCACCTGTTTCTATATCAAATTCAAGATAGGACCCAAAAAGCCAACCCGCTGCCCAGCGCTCATACCGTACCTTGTTGATTGTAAATTTAAGATATTTCTTAGAATCAGATGACAATGGAACCTTATGCTTAACTAAAAAATCTTCAATTAATTCCTTAGCATTATTATAAAGATCATTAAGATCTACATATACGGCTGAATATGGAATTTGTATTCCGGGGTTTTCAATCGAATATTCTGTTTCTACATTTTTGGGTACCAATACCTGGATTGGAACATTACTTCTTAAAGATTTCAAAAGTTGAGGATCAATATCGAATTTTTCTGGCTTAATATGTATTGTGTTGCAACCTATTAGAAGAATGTAGATTGTAATGATAGCAAAATACCTTAAATGAGTTTTCATCTTGTCTCCTTGTAAATGAAAGACATTGACTATGATTTTATCATCCCCCACGTCGATCTTTAACCAACAAAATCGTCTGCTTAGTACTTCTAACGCCTAACGTCACCGGCAAAATAAAGCTGCATATCAACTAATCATCTCCGATCATTGGTGGTCAGGAAACATCTTAAGCCTATCGAGCTCTGTGAACGCTTAACATTGGCTGTAAAAATTTTAACATTGAGAGGGCAGGATCAGGATACCAATTACGATTCCTATCTATGGTTGATACTATATGAATATCAGTCATATAGAATGGTTTTCTAATCAATCATTTGGTGTAATTAATAGGTCTTTGTCAATACTACCTGGTGGAAGTTCGTCGTAGCTTTTGATATTCTCATGCACTTTTATGACCATATTGTTTTCATCATATGCTATTGCGACAATTGCATACTCTCTTGAATCTTCAATACTAAGGGCTCTTGCATAACCAGGTTCTAACATGTTGAGTTCCCACACACCACCTGATCCAAGATCAGCAAACAAATGCCAAAGTGAGGCTACCAATGCGGGACCCATGGGCACTCCTGTATCGTAAGTGTACAAACAGTATCTAATATTTGATAGAGTTGTCCATTCCCTACCAGGAGCACCTAAAATCTGTTCGACAGCCTCTCTGCTAACACCTTTTGAAATGGAGTCGGTATCCGTGCCCTGCGTTGATTCTGCAATTTTCGCCACAGAACAGCAACTTATCTGTAGAAGCAAGCATACAATAAAAACAACACGTATAAAAACATTTAAAATTCTAACCATTTTTGTTAGCCCATATACACTTACAACAAACTTGAAAATTTGGAATTAGTAATCAAAGAAGTTATTAGCTTCTGTATGGCTGGTATAAATGCATTGGCAGTTTTTTTACACCCTGCATCACCACCCCACTTTACTTCATAATGGAATGACTCACGAACTGTGAAGAATTCACCATTTGAGGATTTAACAGTCATCGTAAATTTCCATGTACCAGCCATCGAGTCAAAATCAATGTAGTTTAAATGGCCTATTATTGTTGTCTTGGCTTCAGGCGAATATCTGTTTGCTGCTTTTAATTCTTCAATCAAAAGCGCTCGTATTATATGTGCAAAAGGAATTCTATTTGAGGTTTTGACTGGACCAACGGCGCGACAGGGAATGCTAGATAATAATGGCGTTGATGATGTAAATTCCCCTATATTTATTTCGCTATCTATTTGTTCTTGAATTAAGGAAGTGAGTTTACAGGATTGTATAGAAGGCTGGATTGAATAACTTACGCAGCTAACTAGAGAAATTAGTAAAACATATAGGACAAATCCGTATACCCGTTGCATTTTGCACTCGGTGTTGTTGGGCAAAACTTTAATAAAAAACTGGACTACAAACATTGAGGCAACCCGGCTATCAACATTGACCCGTGGCATCCGTCCGTATTTTACGACAGGTTTGGCTTTATCTTATTTCTAATTCAATTATATGTGAATAGTGGCGTGACGGTCAAGGGGACAAGGAGACACCAATGGCAATAATTCAACAAGATCGCAGGAAAAAAAATAGCCATACCTGTTTGCAGTAACAAAATATGCCTATGTAGATTGAGATGTGCAGTGGAAAGGTCAACCACCGGCAAGCAAGCGACCATTTAACCTTCTTCCTGTACATGTCATTGTAATCAGCGGTCTTAAAACCAGCCAAAAACATCGGAT
>JAOZUK010000369.1 GCA_029938715.1 Bacteroidales bacterium
TAAAGTATAAAGTGTAAAGTGATTTCGTTTTGGTAGCACAAATATGAAGGTTACGAGGGGATTTATGTGGTAACATATGTTACAACCCCCATTCTTAATAACTGGATGAATTAATTTGAAAATGATTTTCTATATTTGGCAGGCATATAAAATCCACACTATGTTGTTGTTTAAAAGTGGGAAGAGTCTATTCTCACGGATGTTTTTTATGATCTTCTTTCTTCTCCAAACGGTGGTTTTTCAATCATGTGAGAAGAGTGAAGGAAGGGGAGGAACTGGTTCCATTTCCGGGATCGTTATGGAACATTTTTATAACGATGATTTTTCAGATCACCTCTATCAGAGTCCTGCGGTTGATGAGGAGGTATTTATGCTCTACGGCGAAAATGGTGAGGTGGGCAATTCCACCGAAACGGCCATGAATGGAGAGTTCAGATTTAAATACCTCTATCCGGGAACCTATACAGTTTATTTTCAGACCGACGATTCGACCTCAGCAATCGGTGATGAGACAGAAAAGGTAGTGCAGGTGGAGCTGGCCAAGGGTGAGGATCTTGATCTGGGGGAGATGGAAAAACTAACCCCCCTTGATTATAACGACGGTGCAGCAACAATCAGGGGTGTGGTCAGGGAGATAAAGTATGATAAAGATTCCATGTGGCCCAACCTTGTGATTGAATACAGCGATTTTGCTTATGAGCAGGAAGTGTATCTGACATATGGCAATCATACATTCTATGATAAAAGGGTTCGGACCCAGCACGATGGCTCCTTTGAATTCGATAATCTGATTCCCGGAAAATACCTTATCTTTTTGTATACCGAGGACGTAACCAGGGTGAAGGGAAGGATTCCCAAGAAATTTGAAGTTTCCATCACAGAAATGGATGAGCTAGTGGATCTTGGCGAAATTACAATCGAAAAAATTTAATACCTTAGCAAATAAAAAATGAAAAGCAGACAACTATCCACTTTTATCCTACTTCTGGTTTCAGTTACTGTTATTTCAGCACAGGGAAGCAAAACCATCAGGGAAAAGAAAATTGCCACCAAGACCGTCCATGAGTATTTTATTGAAGAAGGTTATGACGAACCTGTGGTTGAATTGATTGAAAAATACAGCGAAGAGGGTGATGTTTTGGAGGTCCAGGAGTTCAATAAAAAAGGCGAGGTAAAGAGATGGGAAAAGTATGTTTACAATGAGGATCGTGATCTGGTGGAAAAGATCTTCCTGGATGCAAAGGGAAAGGTAACCCTGACGGAGAAAAATATCTATGTGGATGGACTGAGGATAGAGAAACAGTATCTCAACCCAAAGGGTAAACTGATCAAGAAAAAGTTATATAAATATGAGCATCGCCAATGAGGTGGATGGAATCTTGGGGGATTTGGAGAGTCTCAGCCTGGATGAGATACAGAAGGCCAGTCTTTTAAAGAGAAAGGACCGGAAATATATTTTCAGCACACACTTTTTAACAGATATTCTGAAACAGGTGTCCGGGCATTACCGGGTGCTTGAAATCAATGGCAAGCGATCACAATTCTACCGCACTTACTATTACGATACCCCCGAACTGGAGATGTACCACAAACATCATCGGGGATTTTCCAGCCGTCATAAAGTGAGGATCAGAGAGTATACCGCATCAGATCTGAGATTCCTTGAGGTGAAGAGAAAAAATGCCAGGGGAATTACCAATAAGAAGCGGATTCAGACTTTAGGAATGGATCATTCTGATCTTACAAGAGAGAACCTGTTTCTGGAAACCAATTCCCCTTATCGTTCAGAAGGAGTGGCATTTGCCCTTGAAAATGAGTTTAACCGCATCACCCTGGTCAGTCACAACCAGTCAGAACGAGTTACCCTGGACTATCAATTGAAGTTTTCTGGGAGTGACGAAGAAACAAAGGTGGATTTACCCGGAGTGTGTGTGGCAGAGATTAAATATGAGGGCCACCTGTCAGGTTCCATGATTCACAAAGTATTGCGTCACTCAAAAATTCCACCACGCCGGTTCAGCAAATATGCCATTGGCATGGCCCTGTTACATCCTGGCCTTAAACAAAACAGGTTTAAGGCGAAGGTGCGTAGTGTACATCAAATAAACAGCAAGTATTAAGTTAACCATAAATCTTTAACACCATGTCTGAAATGCCTGAACTTCTGAACATCCCTTTGATGGACTGGCAAGACTTCTGGGATCTGGTTCTCAGATCTATATTTAACCTTCTGGTGGTACTCTTCCTGGTAAGGTACATGTATTACAAGACCACACCCCGGAAGGACTACCTCTTCACCTATATCCTTATCAGCCAGGTGATCTTTTTCATCCTCTTCCTGCTCGAGAATGTAAAATTGGAGCTGGGATTTGCCCTGGGGCTCTTTGCCATCTTCGGGATCATTCGATACCGTACCAGGCAGATTCCCATTCGGGAGATGACCTACCTTTTCCTGGTAATTGGAATTACAGTTGTCAATGCCCTGGCCAACAGGAAGGTAAGCTACGCAGAGCTTCTGCTTACCAATGTGGCAGTTCTGGCTCTCACCTACCTACTTGAAAAGGTATTCCTGCTGAAACATGAGACCAAAAGAGAGATCATTTATGAGAATGTGGAATTGATAAAGCCAGAGCATAGAGCAGCATTGATACAGGATCTTCAAAAACGCACCGGGCTGAAGATCAACAGGGTGGAGATTGGAAGAGTGAATTATCTGAGGGACAGTGTTCGTTTGTTTATTTACTTCTTTGAAAAAGACGGATGGACTTTATCTGGTGGAGAGATGCTTCAACTAGGTGACGGGGATGACGACGATTAAGCAGTCCGGAGTTTTTCAACTGATTTGCTTTATTTTTCTGTTACTGTTTGCAACAGAGTTGCATGGTCAGCAGAAGGACTTTGGCTCCTGGTGGGAGTTTGAAATGAGCGGACGATTGAAAAATAATCTCAAGCTCAGCGGTGAACTGGAACAAAGGTTTAAAGAGAATACCCTGCAATTTGACCGCACCCTTTTAACATTGGGAGGAGAATACAATGTACTTGATTATCTCAACCTGGCTGCAGGAATCAGAACCATTTTCATTACAGATCCCGAAAGCCGGCTCCATACCAGGTTTCGGATCCACACAGATGCCACCGGGCGTTATGATTTTGACAGGACTAAGCTTTCCTTCAGACTGAGGTTTCAGTATGGTTTTGAAGATATTTTCTTTATTGGTTATTTCAGCGA
>JAOZUK010000370.1 GCA_029938715.1 Bacteroidales bacterium
GACGAGATGAGGGGTACCCGTATTTTTGGGCCCGTCGCCAGGGAACTTCGTGACAGTTATATGAAAATTGTTTCACTGGCCCCGGAGGTATTGTAAAAATTCAAATGATAATTCCCATGCAGAAGAAATTACATATTAAAAGAGGTGACCAGGTAATCGTCAATTCGGGCGAGTACAAGGGACAAAAAGGCAGGGTTCTGAATGTGATCCGTGATAAAGAACGGGCCATCGTCGAAGGTGTGAACATGGTATCCAAGCACACCAAACCCAATGCCAATAACCCACAGGGAGGAATCACCAAGCAGGAAGCTCCTGTTCACATTTCCAACCTGAATCTTGTAGATCCTTCTTCTGGTGAAGCCACCAGGATTGGAAGGAAGCTTAACGACAATAACAAATTAGTGAGAATCGCTAAAAAATCAGGTGAGGAGATCAAGTAAGATGGATAAGCAATACACACCTACATTACAGAAGAAATACACCGATGAGATCGTTGCTTCGCTTATGAAGCAATTTGGATACTCATCCGTGATGCAGGCCCCACGCCTTCAGAAGATTGTGATCAACAGTGGTGTTGGTCAGGCCATTGCCGACAAGAAACTCATTGAGGTTACGCAGGAAGAGATCACTATGATTGCCGGACAGAAGGCAATTCAGACCATCTCTACTAAGGATATCTCAAACTTTAAATTGCGCCAGGGCATGCCTATTGGTGTGAAGGTTACACTTCGCCGTGAGCGGATGTATGAATTCCTGGAGCGACTGGTTAATGTGGCCCTGCCAAGGATACGTGATTTTAAAGGTATAGCATCCAAATTCGACGGACGTGGAAACTATACCCTGGGTATCACAGAGCAGATTATCTTCCCTGAAATCGATATCGATAAGATCAGCAAGATCATGGGATTGGAGATTACATTTGTGACCTCTGCAGCTACCGATGAAGAAGGAACAGCCTTGTTGAAGGCATTTGGGGTACCGTTTAAAAACGATAAAAAATAGAGCCATGGCCAAAGAATCAATGAAAGCTCGCGAAGTAAAGCGTCAGAAACTTGTTGAAAAGTACGCTGAGAAAAGAGCAAAACTCAAAGCTGAAGGTGATTATGTGGGACTCAGCAGGTTGCCACGCAATTCAAATCCCATCAGACTACATAACCGCTGTAAACTTACAGGCCGCCCAAAGGGTTATATGCGTCAGTTTGGAATCAGCAGGATTACCTTCAGGGAGATGGCTTCCTCAGGATTGATCCCTGGTATAAAAAAAGCCTCCTGGTAGTCGGCAGTCGAAAGTCGAACAGGAACAAAGCGAAACTCACTGGAATAGCCAGTAAAGTCAAACAAGAAAAAAAGAGAAACAGAAATGACAGATCCGATTGCAGATTATCTTACCCGAATAAGAAACGCCGTTATGGCTAATCATAAGGTAGTTGAAATTCCTGCATCCAGTATAAAGAAGGATATGACCCGCATTCTATTCGATAAAGGGTACATCCTAAACTATAAATTTGAAGAGGAAGGTACTCAGGGAAACATCAAGATCGCCTTGAAGTATAATCCGGAGAGCAAGTTATCCGCCATTAAATCGATCCAGCGCATCAGTAAGCCCGGATTGAGGAAGTATGTGGATAAGAACCATCTTCCCAGGGTCCTGAACGGACTTGGTATAGCCATTTTATCAACCTCCCAGGGTGTGATGACCGATAAGGAAGCCCGTGGCCTGAATGTAGGGGGAGAGGTACTTTGTTATGTATATTAATTGATTAAGGAGAATAACTCATGTCAAGGATAGGAATTTTACCCATCGACATACCTGCAGGTGTTACCATTGAGGTAGACAAGGACAACCTGGTCACCGTAAAAGGGTCCAAGGGTGAACTGACACAACAGGTGGATAAGAATATCACCGTAAAGGTTGAAGATAACAAGTTGAATGTATCCAGGTCTACTGAGCAGAAGGACCACAAAGCCAAGCACGGCCTCTACCGTTCGCTGATCAACAACATGGTGACCGGTGTTTCTGAAGGATACACCATCAAGCAGGAGCTTGTGGGTGTTGGATACAGAGCCGAGGTGAAAAATGGAGTGTTAGAGTTGGCCCTTGGATTCTCTCATAACATCCTCATAAAGATGCCCGAAGAGGTTAAAGCAGAAGCGGTAACCGAAAGGCGTTCTAATGCGGTAATCACCTTAACCAGTATCGATAAGCAACTGATCGGTCAGGTAGCAGCCAAGATTCGCTCATTCCGTCCGCCGGAACCATACAAAGGCAAGGGTATTAAGTTCGTAGGCGAGCAGTTACGCCGGAAGGCCGGAAAGACGGCTTCCGTCTAAGTAGAAAGTAGAAAGTAGAAAGTAGAAAGTAGAAAGTAAAAAGACTTTACACTTTCAACTTTGTACTACCCGGGAAGGCCCGGAAAATGAAGAAAGAAAAAAGAAACAGATAAAGACCGTTAAAAATGTCATTAACGAAACAAGACAGAAGGCAGAGAATTAAGTACAGGATCCGCAAGAGGCTATCCGGTAGCGATGCACGTCCAAGGATGACCGTATACCGTAGCAACAAGCAGATCTATGTTCAGCTGGTAAATGATTTGACTGGTGAGACACTCATATCTGCCTCTTCCAAAGAGAAAGAGATTGCTTCCCAGAAAGTGAACAAGATCGAACAGGCTAAACTGGTTGGAAAGCGGATCGCTGAAAAAGCAAAAGAAAAAGGTATTGATAACGTCGTTTTTGACCGGAATGGTTATTTATACCATGGCAGGATAAAGAATTTGGCAGATGCTGCCAGGAAAAGCGGACTTAAATTATAATTATAGATATGTCAACAGGTATCAGAAAAGTTAAAACGAGCGACCTCGATTTGAAGGACCGTCTGGTAAGCATTCAACGTGTAACCAAGGTGACTAAGGGTGGGCGTACCTTCAGCTTCTCAGCCATTGTTGTGGTTGGAAATGAGGAAGGGATTGTAGGTCATGGTCTGGGTAAAGCCAATGAAGTGACCACTGCTATTGCCAAAGGTGTGGAGGATGCCAAAAAGAACCTGATCAAAGTGCCTATTATAAAGGGTACAATTCCCCACGAACAGTATGGGAAATATGGTGGAGCTAAAGTGTTCATCAAGCCTGCCTCCAGTGGTACAGGTGTAAAGGCCGGTGGTGCGATGCGCGCTGTACTTGAGAGTGTTGGTGTGAAGGATGTACTGGCCAAGAGTAAAGGTTCATC
>JAOZUK010000371.1 GCA_029938715.1 Bacteroidales bacterium
TACAACATGTCATCGGCAGCAAGCTTTGAAAGTTTCAAACGAACCATCTTGGCCACATGCCGTTCACGAAGCAGGTTTACAGCAAGTTCATCCATGATTTCATCCACACTCAGTGTGATATCCACCTCCTGTTTCTGAAACCATTCATTCACCAGCTCCACCATTTTTCCAACCTGAATGTTGCTCTCCTTTACAATTGCGGCAAGCTTACTGGACTGATCTTCAGGTAACTCCACCGGGAATTGAAGTCCCTTTCCACTGATGTAGGTTCTGCCCGGATTGCTGGGATCATTCACACGGATTCCTGCTTCCTGATCGGCTTTACTGATTCCAATCAGCTCAATATTGAGCAGTGGAAACATGCCATGATCCACACACTCCTCTATAAACTCTTTGTAACCATCTGTTACATAGAAGTCATTGATCCCAAGTATTCGTAAATCCTCTGCCACCGCCAATCGAACGGCCTGTGTTACAGTCTCAAAAGCACTGAATGAATAGGGAGTATGAATGTGGTTATTGACCTTCATAGGAAACACGCTCTTCTCCTCATTGAAAAGGTTTAAAAGTGTTTCACTTTTGGGAAATTGTTCTAAAAAACTCATTCTTTCCTCTTTTTACAAATTAAACACCGAGTTTGCTTCTGCGAATCTGTTCACCAATGGTGTAGTTAGTGGTGGTTTTATGGTCCTTCAATGGGACGATTCTTTCATGGATGGCATCCAGGATCCAGCTGGCCTGTGGGAAGAAATAGTCTTCCAGCTCATAAGCCGGTATGATCCAGTTACGCGATCCCACTACAACTGGTGGTGCATCCAGGTCGTCAAAACCCATCTCTGTGATGTTCTGAGCAAGGTCTTTGAGGTAAGAACCCCGTTCACTGGCGTCACTTACCAGCAGGATGCGGCCTGTCTTTTTTAATGATTCAAGTACCAATTCATAGTTAAAGGGCACCAGCGAACGTGCATCAATAATTTCAGCCGTCATGCCATATTTCTCTTCCAGCTGATCAGCAGCCTCCATGGCCCTGTAAAGGGTGGCTCCAATGGTCAGGATGGTTACATCGGCTCCTTCCCTTTTGATATCAGGTTCACCCAGTGGAATTTCATAATACTCTTCAGGTACACCCTCTTTATGGAACTCTTCACCGATTCCATAGAGACGCTGACTCTCGAAATAGATCACCGGGTCGGTACCCTGGAGTGCACTATTCATCAACCCTTTGGCATCATATGGGGTAGCCGGGAATACCACTTTGATTCCTGGAATATGTGCTACCAGTGAGGACCAGTCCTGTGAGTGCTGGGCTCCATACTTAGATCCAACCGAAACCCTCAATACCACGGGCATCTTAATCAGGTTTCCACTCATAGCCTGCCACTTGGGAAGCTGGTTAAAGACCTCATCGCCCGATCTGCCCAGGAAGTCACAATACATGATCTCGGGGATCACGCGTCCGCCACACATGCCATATCCAATGGCAGTACCCACTATGGCTCCTTCAGAAATGGGTGAGTTGAACAGGCGGTGGTATGGAAGTGCTTCGGTAAGACCACGGTAGACTGCAAAAGCTCCTCCCCAGTCACGGTTTTCCTCACCGTAGGCCACCAGCGTGGAGTCTTTATAAAACCTGTCAATAATAGCTTCGAAGATACCATCCCTGAACTGGTACTGTTTCATCCCTGAATAGGGTTTGCCATTTTCATCATAGGCATAGCGCTCTTTTCTTGCAATCTGCTTTACCCGGGGATTCTCCTCCAGGGTCATCAGGGTATCCAGTGGACCCTCCTCCATGGCATCCACCGAGTCATTGGAAAACATCATCTCGCCAATTATTTCAGGATTGGAGATCAGGTCCATCCTGGGTGAAATATCATCGTCGATGGAGAGTTTAAACATTCCCATAAGCAAATCATCAGTCTCTACTTTAACCTGGTCCAGTGTGGACTGATCTGCCACACCTGCAGCAATAAGCTCAAGCCCGTATGAAGCAATAGAGTCTACCGATTCCCATGCTTCGATCTCTTCTTTCGACCTGTATGATGAAGAGTCGGATGGTGAGTGACCGCTAAAACGATAGGTGAGTACATCTAAAAATACAGGCCCCTTCTTCTCTTCCAGTATCTGCATCTTTCTTTCATAGGCATCAATTACCGCCAACGGATTGTATCCATCCACCCTTTCGGCATGCATACCTTCACGGTTGAGAGCTGCTCCCACCCGTGCTGCAATGGAGTAACCCATGGTCTCTCCACAGGTCTGGCCGCCCATACCGTACTGGTTGTTCATGATGTTGAATATAATGGGCAGTCCGCCTTTCATATCTCCTTCCCACAATTCGCGGTACTGGTCCATGGCGGCAAACGTCAAACCTTCCCAGACGGGTCCGCATCCCAGGGAGGCATCACCGATGTTGGCAACAACAATACCCGGCTTGCGATTCACTTTCTTATAGAGGGCTGCTCCAACTGCAATATCTCCCGATCCGCCTACAATGGCATTGTTGGGATAGATTCCAAAAGGTGTGAAGAAAGCATGCATGGAACCACCTAAGCCCTTGTTTATACCTGTTTCGCGTGCGAAAATCTCAGCAAGTGTACCATACATTAAAAATTTATGGGCCAGAGATTTCATATCTCCTTTGTGTCCCTTCTCCACGATGGATAGAATTCTACCATCGAAGAAGTTCTTCATGATTTCGTACAATGTATCATCATCCAGTTTCTGGATGGCTGATAGGCCTTTGGCCAGGATCTCTCCATGAGAACGGTGGGATCCAAAAATGTAATCATCAATATCCAGTTTATAGGCCATTCCAACTGCTGCTGCCTCCTGTCCGATGGATAGGTGCGCAGGCCCCGGATGGGAATAGGGGATTCCTTTATACTCATCTTTGGTTTTGATCAGGTTAAGCATGGTTTCGAACTCCCTGATAATCAACATATCCCTGTATATCCTTAACAGGTCTTCTTTTGAAAAATGTGCAAGCTCATCTTTCATCGATTTTTTATAGGCATTTACTGGTATGGATCCAAGTTTCAGGATTTTTGATTTCCTGACATTGGCAGGATTAATGAATTGTGTTTTTGGCATGGTATGTAAAGGTTAATGTGTTATTGTGTTAATGGGTTAATGAGTTAATGGGTTACAAGAGTTCGGGGGAGAGTATTTCCACCTGGTTTTTGATCTCGGCCAGGAACTGGGTGGCCGGTCCTCCATCCAGTG